>JBMCIT010000256.1:0-2954 GCA_048616715.1 Tangfeifania sp.
TGGATTCAAAACCGGCATCTGTTGTAATGAAAAATCCGGGATGAATACCTATTCTTAAAAAAGAAAAATAATGGATCACATAGTTTACCTCGATGCCAAAGCCGGCGAGCTGAAAAACCTGCAAACCGGAAAGAAATCGATGATTATTCGCGGGGCAACAGGACGAAAGCTTCCCTATGGCCGCGTGAAGGAAGGCGATGTGCTTTATTTTGCTGAAAATAAAGGCGACGGATTGCTGAAAGCCAAAGCAGTAGTAAAATCGGTTTATGAATCGGAAAAACTTTCCAAAGAGGAGTCGGAAAAGGTTGTTGATGAAAACCAGGATAAACTGCAATTGAACAAGACGTTGTTAAAACGTTTTGCAGGCAAACGCTACCTTGTTTTGCTCGAAGTTGCCGGTTTTGAAATGATTGGACCTGTTGCATTCGATCGCTCAGATTACGCCAATATGGACGACTGGCTGCCGGTGGAAAATATTCTGAATGTCTTAAAATAAATTATTCAGTCTGATTTAGCTTCCAAAACTTCAAGCGCTTTTTCTACATGCTGTTGTACATTGGTTTGTGAGTTAAAAATATAGATCACTTTTCCTGATTTGTCGGCCACATAAGTTACCCGGCCGGCAAGGAGCCCGAAAAAATTGGTTGGCACCCCAAACATTTTACGCACTTTATTTCCTTCATCGCTCAGTATCGAATAGTTCAGATTGTGCTTTTCTGCAAATTTTTTGTGGCTTTCCACCGACTGGCCACTGATTCCAAATACCTCGGCGCCGGCATCGGCAAAATCCTCGTAATGATCCCGGAAAAAGCAGGCTTCCCGTGTGCAACCCGGTGTGTCGTCTTTCGGGTAAAAAAACAGCACAATGTTGCTCTTGCCAATAAAATTTTCCATATCTACCATTAACCCGTTTTGATTAGGTAGCGAGAATTCGGGGAGTTTGTCGCCTTCTTCAATTTTTCCCATTGTAACATGTTTTGTTATTGTAACAATGTTTAATTTGAGATAGTTTGCCATTTGTTACAGGAATCTCCAAAATTTTTAATATGCCCGCCATTAGCGAGAGGTTGGCCTGCTGATAACCTCTTGAAATTTGAAAAAAAACACCGGATAGCATTACACCGGTTATAAAACATGTTTTTTTTAACTGAAATATTTCCTAAATTGCAGCACAGTACAGCACAGCACAACAAGAGAGGTGATAAGTGTAAAATCTCAATTGGCAGTGCCTCGCATTCACCTGGTGAACTTTTAGTCACTTGGTGAATAAACGAAAGTATTATTCATTAAAAAGATTAATAAGATGGCAAACAGATTAATCGGGAGAAATCCCAAAGTTGGTATCCGTCCGGTAATTGACGGACGCGAAAGAGGAGTGCGTGAATCACTCGAAGAGCAAACCATGAACATGGCAAAAGCAGCAGTTGAATTAATTCAGGAAAATTTGCGTTTCACAGGAGGAGAAGAAGTGGAATGTGTGATAGCCGACACCACAATTGGCGGTGTGGCAGAAGCAGCCATGTGTGCCGATAAGTTTGAACGCGAAGGTGTGGGCGTATCGCTTACTGTTACTCCTTGCTGGTGTTACGGCACTGAGGTGATGGATGCCAACCCGCTGATTCCGAAAGCAGTTTGGGGATTTAACGGAACCGAGCGGCCGGGGGCCGTATACCTCGCGGCAGCGCTGGCTGGTTATTCACAAAAAGGGTTGCCGGCATTTGGTATTTATGGACATGATGTGCAGGACGCCGGCGACAATTCAATTCCGGAAGATGTAAAAGAAAAAATCCTTCGGTTTGTACGTTCTGCACTTGCAGTGGCACAAATGAAAGGAAAATCTTACCTTTCCCTTGGCTACACTTCCATGGGAATTGCCGGTTCGATGGTTAATCCCGAATTTTTCCAGGAATACCTGGGCATGCGCACCGAATTTGTGGATATGGTGGAAGTGAAACGCCGGATTGATGAAGAAATTTATGACAAGGAGGAATACGAAAAAGCATTGAGTTGGACACGCGAAAATTGTATTGAAGGTGAAGATTACAACAAACCGGAAATTCAGGTGGATCGTGAGCGCAAAGACTGGGAATGGGAAACTGTGGTGAAAATGACCCTGATTTTCCGCGACCTGATGATTGGGAACCCGAAATTGAAAGAAGCCGGGTTTGGCGAAGAAGCAATGGGCAGGAATGCAATTGCCGGTGGTTTTCAGGGCCAGCGTCAATGGACAGATTACTACCCGAACGGCGACTTCCCGGAAGCTATCCTGAATACTTCATTCGACTGGAACGGCATTCGCGAAGCATTTGTTTTTGCCACTGAAAACGACAGTCTGAATGCAGTGCCGATGTTGTTTGGGCATCTGCTCACCAACACGGCACAAATATTTTCAGATGTACGAACTTTCTGGAGCCCGGAAGCTGTAAAACGCGTGACCGGAAAAGAGTTGACCGGCACGGCAAAAGACGGGATCATTCATCTGATTAATTCCGGCCCGACAACACTCGATGCCACTGCTCAGCAAAAGGATGCAAACGGTAATCCTGCAATGAAACCTTTCTGGGACATTACAGAAGAAGAGGTGAAAAAATGTTTGGAGAATACCCGTTTTTGCCCGGCGGAACGCGAATATTTCAGAGGTGGTGGTTATTCCAGTCAGTTTAAAACTGCAGGGCAAATGCCGGTTACCATGTCGCGCGTGAACTTTGTTAAAGGCATCGGACCGGTGCTTCAACTGGCCGAAGGTTACACCGTGGAACTGGACGAAGAGGTGCACAAAGTTTTGGATGAACGCACCAATCCAACATGGCCCACAACCTGGTTTGTGCCAAAAACAACCGGCAAGGGAGCTTTCAAAGATGTGTATTCAGTAATGGCCAACTGGGGCGCCAACCACGGGGCCATCAGTTACGGGCACATCGGAGCCGATTTGATTACACTGGCTTCCATTTTGC
>JBMCIT010000257.1:0-2921 GCA_048616715.1 Tangfeifania sp.
GCTTCCGGCGCTACATCGGTATCGATGGTGCATACTACTGCCCCCACCTCAACAGTTTCTCCTTCTTCAGCTTTTAGCTCCACCCTGCCGGCTTCAGATGCGGAAATGGTCAGAGTAGCTTTATCAGACTCCACTTCGGCAATTTCCTGGTCTTTTTCAACCACTGCTCCGTTCTCCACCAGCCAGGTGCCAATTTCAACTTCGGTTATCGATTCTCCCGGACTGGGAACTTTTATTTCTACAATCATTTTTCGGTTTTTTTATGAAGCGACTACTTTTTTTTCTTCAAAAACTGCATTCAGAATTTCCTGCAAACTCTTTTTGTGAATTTCCATCAGGCCGGCAGCCGGACTTGCACTTTCCGGACGGGAAACCCGCCTGAAACCCAAATGGCCCAACTTGCGGTTTATCATTGGCCAGGCTCCCATATTTTCGGGCTCATCCTGTGCCCAAATCAATTCAGAGGTATTGTATTTTTCAAGAATACCGTCGATTTGTTTTTCCGGAATGGGATAAATCTGCTCAATGCGTACAATGGCAATGTTCGAAATTCCTTTTTCCACTTTATGCTTTGCCAAATCGTAATACAATCGTCCTGAAGTAAAAACAACTTTCTCCACCAAATCAGGTTTGGCATAAGGATCGTCAATTACCTCTTTAAATACCCCGGTTACAATTTCGTCAACGGAAGAACGGACCTGCGAATGACGCAGCAAACTTTTGGGTGTAAATACAATCAGCGGCAACCTTGTTTTCATTTTTACCTGCCTGCGCAGTATGTGGAACATGTTGGCCGGAGTAGTTGGCACTACAATCTGCATGTTGCTGTTTGCGGCCTGTTCCAGGTAACGTTCAATCCTTGCACTCGAATGCTCGGGCCCCTGTCCCTCATATCCGTGAGGAAGGAAAAGTACAAGGTTATTCATCATTCCCCATTTTTCAAAGGCCGATGTAATGTACTGATCGATAATCACCTGCGCTTCATTATTAAAATCGCCAAACTGGGCTTCCCAAATTGTTAAACCGTTGGGTTGGGCCAGTGCATAACCGTATTCAAACCCCATAACGGCATACTCTGAAAGCAGCGAGTTGTAAATATGGAAAGGTGCTTGATTTTCAGCAACATGCTTTAACGGAAAATACTTCTCATCGGTTCCCTCAATAACAAACGAGGCATGACGGTGAGCAAATGTTCCGCGTTCTGAATCCTGACCAGAAATTCGGACCGGGTGGCCCTCGTTTACAAGCGTTCCGTATGCAAGCAGTTCTCCCATGGCCCAATCGAGGCTGTCATCGTGCATCATCATTCTGCGGTCGGAAAGAATCCGGTTCACTTTTTTGAAAAATTCCAGATCATCGGGTATATTGTTCATTCTTTCCGCAATCTCAACCAGCGTTTCTTTTTTTACACCGGTCTCAACTGTTTCGCTGAACATTGCCTTATTGGGCATTTCATACGATTTATATTCGTTTACCAGAAACTTCCTGATTTTCAATTTTTCAATTTTCTCGGATTCGTCGTACTTGCTGGCCAGGAATTTATCAAAATCCTTAATTTCCCTGCGTGACTCTTCGTAGGACATAATTCCCAGTTTATTCAGCTTTTCGGAATAAATATCGCGCGGGTTCGGGTGTTTTGAGATGGCTTTGTAGAGCATCGGTTGGGTAAAACGTGGCTCATCGCCTTCATTATGCCCGTATTTTCGGTAACACAGAATATCGATAAAAACGTCGTTGTGAAATTTTTGTCTGAATTCAAGCGCAAGTTTAATTGTAAAAATCAGCGATTCCACATCGTCGCCGTTTACATGAAATACGGGTGAACGGGTAACTTTGGCCACATCGGTGCAGTAAGTGCTCGAACGGGCATCGATATAAGGCGTGGTAAAACCCACCTGGTTGTTAATTACAAGGTGAATGGTCCCGCCGGTTTTATACCCATCCAACTGCGACATCTGAATGGTTTCGTAAACCACTCCCTGTGCGGCAATAGCGGCATCGCCATGAATGATGATCCCGGCTGCTTTACTAAAATCTTTTCCGTAAACTGAATCGATACGCGATCGGACCATCCCCTGAACCAGCGGTCCAACAGCTTCGAGATGCGATGGATTGGGCATCAGTTTCAGTTTTACTTTACTGCCGGAATCGGTTTCCACCTCGTTTTCATATCCGAGATGATATTTTACATCTCCCTGAAGAATATCGTCTTCGTATTCTTTTCCGTAAAATTCCTTAAATATTTTCTCATAGGGTTTTTCAAGAACATTGGCCAGCACATTTAACCGCCCGCGGTGCGACATTCCCAATACAAACTCTTCAATGCCCAGTTCTGCCCCGCGCTCAATAACTGCATCGAGCGAAGGAATAAGCGTTTCGCCCCCTTCGAGTGAGAAACGTTTTTGCCCTACAAATTTTTTATGAATAAAACTCTCGAAACCAACGGCCAGTTTCAGGTGATAAAAGATGTGTTTCCTTTCGTCGTCTGTAAATTTCTGCGAATTCTTCGAACTTTCCATCCGTTCCCGAAGCCATTCAACAACTTCGGGCTTACGCATGTATACGTATTCAACACCTATAGATGTGCAGTAAGTTGCCTCGAGGTGGGCCAGAATATCTTTCAGTTTAGCCGGACCAATGCCAATATTATTTCCGGCCTGGAATGTTCGTTCAAGGTCGCTTTTTTCAAGTCCGAAATTTTCTATGTCGAGTGTGGGTGAATACTGCCGGCGGGCCCTTACCGGATTAGTTTTTGTAAACAGATGGCCACGCTGCCGGTATCCGTTAATCAGGTTAAGTGCCGCAAACTCCTTGTCAATATTCCCCGAAATTAGTTCGGATGGTTTTTGCGGATAATGTTTTTTGGCCAGTTCGAATCCCGAAAAAAAATGACGCCAGCTTTCATCGAGCGAATCAGGGTC
>JBMCIT010000258.1:0-2893 GCA_048616715.1 Tangfeifania sp.
TTATCTTCGGTGAAATTTTTAAAAGAATGGAACGATTTCTCTCCCGCTGTGCCAATTATATTTACGAAAAACACAGTAACGAACTGAAAGATATTTGCGTGGTTTTCCCCAACCGGCGTTCGGGTGTATTTTTCAAATCTTACCTCGGAAAGGAGCTTTCGCATCCGGTTATCGGGCCGGAAGTGACCACTGTAAATGAATTATTTGCTGATTACTCATCGCTTCACAGCGCAGAAAAACTGCAACTGATTTCCATTCTTTACGATGTGTTTAAAAAACACACAAATACTGCCGAGAACTTCGATGATTTTTACTTTTGGGGAGAAGTGCTGCTTGCCGATTTTAACGACATAGACCGCTACCTGGTCGACGCCAGAGATTTGTTTACCAACGTTGCCGATTTAAAAGAAATCGAGGCGCATTTCGATTACCTTACTCCTGAGCAAAAGGAGGCGCTGACCCGGTTCTGGGGAAGCCTGGCACTTTCGCATCGCAAAGCACATCACGAAAAATTTCTGTTTATCTGGCAAAAGTTGTTTCCGGTTTACCGCGATTTTAAAGCGGAACTTGAAAAACGCAAAATGGCTTTTGGCGGAATGACGGACCGGGCCGTGGTGGAAAATCTCGAAAATGCAAATTACGATTTTCCGTTTACCAAATATTATATTGTTGGGTTAAATGCCCTGAATAATTGCGAGAAAACGTTTTTTAAACATTTAAAACAGCAGGGGAAGGCAGAGTTATTATGGGATTACGATCGTTTTTATCTGGATGATCCGAAAAATGAAGCGGGGATCTTTCTGCGTGAAAATTTGCAGCATTTCCCGCCACCTGACGATTTTTTGTTTTCGGCAGAAAACTTTCAGCAAGAAAAAAATATACGGCTGGCTGCTGTTTCGTCCAATTACGGTCAGGCACAGGAAATCCCGCATTTTCTGAACGAAATTAAAGCCGGATTCAAAAAGAAATTCGACAACACGGCAGTTGTGCTTGCCGATGAGTCGTTGCTTTTTCCGGCGTTGGGAGCTATTCCTGCCGAGTATGGAAAAGTGAATGTTACCATGGGTTATCCGGTGAAAAACTCAGTGGTTTATGGTTTTTTGTCGCTGCTGATTCAGCTGCTGAAAAATAAAAAGCAAAATGGTGAAGGAAAAACAGTGGTTTATCACCGGTTTGTAACCGATGTGCTGAATCACCAGTTGCTGGGAAACATCGAACCTGAAAAAACCAAAGCGTTTCTGACAAAAATTAAGGAGGAAAACAGGATAACCGTGCCGCTGCAGGAGATTGATTTTTCGGATTTTCACCGTCAAATATTTTCGCTGCCCGAAAGAGTGGAAGATTACAGTACGTACTTTTTGGAGATTCTCGGTCAGTTTTACGGGAGTATCAAAAAGGAAGACCCTGAAAATCAGTTGCTGCCGGAGTTGATTTATTCCATTTACCTGGCAGTTGAAAAACTGAAATCAGTAATTTTCAGCGTACAGGAAGAACAGGAGCGTGAAATCAGTGCTGCTGTATTTTTCAAGTTGTTTCACCAGTACCTGGGGCAGGTTTCGGTGTCATTCGAAGGCGAACCACTGAGCGGAATGCAGGTAATGGGAATTCTGGAAACCCGCTGCCTCGATTTTGAAAACCTGATTATTCTGGGGTTGAACGAAAACAAATGGCCGCGTAAATTTACGGCGCCGTCGTTTATTCCGTTCAATATCCGCAAAGGTTTTGGCCTGCCCGGAATCGACGAGCAGGATGCCATGTACGCCTACTATTTTTACAGGCTGATACAACGTGCAAAAAACGTTTCGGCTACTTACAGCACACTCAAAGAAGGAATCAGCACCGGCGAATTGAGCCGCTACGGTTACCAGCTAAAGTACGATTCGCCCCGGAAAATAAATTCGGTGAATCTCGATTTTAAATTCTCTAACGATCCGCCCGCGCCAATAAAAGTTGAAGGTTCATCTGAAAATTTATCTTTTTTGCTGAAAAGGAATGCTGAAAGACCACTCTCACCAACTGCCATTAATACCTGGTTGCAGTGCCGGCTGCGGTTTTATTTCCGGTACATTTTGCAGCTCCCCGAGCCGGATGAGGTGAAAGATGAAATCGACAGTCCGGCTTTTGGGAATATTTTTCATGAGACGGTTGAAAATCTTTATAAACATTTTGCTGGCAAAGTAGTGGATAAACAGGATTTGGAAAAAATTCAGAAAGATAAAATCCGGATTGAAAATGAAATCCGAAAAGCAATTGGAAGGAACTATTTTAAACAGCGCGACCCTGAGGCCAAAACCGTAAAGCTGGAGGGAAAAACAGTGCTGATTTTTGAAAATACAAAAACGTTTGTGAAACGGTTGCTGGATATCGATATGCAACAGGCTCCATTTGAATTGGTGGCGCTGGAAGGGAATTACAAAACCACTTTCAAAATAAACATCGATAATAAAATTGCGCCAATCAATGTTGGCGGTAAAATCGACCGAATTGACAAGGTAAACGATAAAGTGCGGGTCATTGATTACAAAACAGGAAATGTTACCAGCTTTACATTTAAGGCGCTGGATGAACTGTTTGAAAAAGACCTTGAAAAACCCAAAAAAGAGATTTTACAGGCGCTGATTTACAGCCTGGTTTATAAAGATGAAAAAGAGGTTGGAAATGATATCCAGCCTGCAATTTACAGTTTACGAAAGTTGTTTGATGAAAAATTTGCACCCGAAATAAAATACAATTCAAAACCTTTTGCGTTTCAGGATTTGGAGCAGGAATTCAGGAGCAGAATGCACGATTTGGTAGCAGAGATTTATTCAGCATCAACAACTTATTCACAAACGCCTCACGAGAAAGTATGTCAGAATTGTCCGTACAACAAAATTTGCCAGAGGTACTAAAT
>JBMCIT010000259.1:0-2877 GCA_048616715.1 Tangfeifania sp.
AAAAAGAAGCAGTTATTAACCTGCCAAAAGAAACAATAAAAAACGCACCCGAATACAATCCGGCTATGGCAATCAATGCAGAATACGAAAAGGTTTTGTATGATTTCTATGGACGAAAAATTATTAAATAACATTTATTAATCAATAAAAAAAGGAATTATTATGAAAAAGATGGTAAAAGTAATTGAAGTAATTGCAGCATCAGAAAAAGGATTTAAAGAAGCAACCCAGGTAGCATTGGAAGAAGCTTCGAAATCAGTAAAAAACATTAAGTCGATTTACATTAAAGAAATGAATGCCAATGTAGAAAACAACGAAATTGTTTCCTACGCTGTAAACGCAAAAATTTCATTCGAAATCGAAAAATAACTTAAAACATGCTGCCCGGTTTTGCCGGGCAGTTTTTTTTTCTTTAACTGAAAAATTATGATTAAAATAGCAATTAATGGTTTAGGCAGAATTGGAAGGGCAGTTCTAAAAATTGCTCTGGACAATCCTGATATTCAGGTAGTGGGAATAAATGATCTGATCCCCGTTGAAAATCTGGCTTACCTGCTGAAATACGATTCAGTGTATGGTAAGTATGAAAGAGAACCGGATTTTGATGAAAACAACCTGGTTATTTCCGGAAGTAAATACCGCGTTTACAATGAAAAAGATCCGGCAAACCTGCCGTGGAAAGATCTGGAAGTGGATGTGGTTTTTGAATGTACCGGAATTTTCACCAAAAGCGACGGACTGAAAAAACACATCGAGGCAGGCGCAAAACATGCCATTCTCTCCGCTCCTGCAAAAAGCGATGATATTATAACTGTTGTGCATGGAGTAAACAAACCCGGAGAAGATGCCGAAATTTACTCCTGTGCATCGTGCACCACCAACTGTATTACACCTGTGGTGGAAGTGATGGAACGGAAACTGGGCGTTAAAAAGGCAATGATGACCACTATTCATGCCTACACATCGAGCCAGGGAATTGTTGACAGCCCCTCGAAAAAGATGCGCCGTGGACGCGCAGGTGCGGTCAATCTGGTGCCGACTTCAACCGGAGCTGCCCAGGCAACCACCAAAGTGCTTACCAATATGAAAGGCAAATTCGATGGCGTGGCAGTAAGAGTGCCTGTGCCGGTTGGTTCCATTGCCGATATTGTTTTTCTTACCGAAAAACCGACATCCGTTGATGAATTAAACAGAATGTTCAAAGAAGAAGCAAATTCAGAAAAGTACAAAGGAATTCTGGAGGCAAGTGAAGAAGAACTGGTATCGACCGATATTATAAAAAACCCGGCGGCATCGATTGTCGACCTGACAATGACCCAGGTTGTGGATGGCGACATGGTAAAAATAATGGCCTGGTACGACAACGAATGGGGTTACGCCAGCCAGATGGTACGCGAGGCCCTGAAATTAAAATAATCACCTGAAGGTTACTAATTTTTACACTATCCGGCATTTGTTCCCAACATGAATTAAATGACCGGATAGTTTATGAAAGAATGTTAAAAAGAAAAACAAAACAACATTAAAAATGAATAGATTAAAAAATAAAGTAATTATCGTTACCGGCGGCTCGCTGGGAATCGGAAAAGCAACCTGCAAAGTACTTGCCGAAGAGGGTGCAACCGTGGCCATAACCGACATAAAAGATGAAGAAGGAAGAAATTTAGCTGAAGAAATCAATAACAACGGAGGAAAAGCCATCTACCTCAATCTTGATGTTTCAAATGAAAAACAGGTAAAAGAAGTTTTTACTGAAATTAAAAGCAAATTCGGAAAAATCGATGTTCTCGTAAATAATGCCGGAATTTCGGGCGTAAACAAACCGACCCATGAAATAACCGAAGAAGAATGGGACAAACTGATGAGCATTAATGTAAAAGGAGTTTTCTTTTGTACAAAACATGTGATTCCGGCCATGAGGGAAAACAAAGGAGGAAGCATTATCAACCTTTCCTCCATTTACGGAATTATTGGCGCAGGCGATATTCCGCCGTATCATGCATCAAAAGGCGCTGTGCGGTTGATGACGAAAAACGATGCGCTCATTTATGCCAAAGATAACATCAGGGTAAATTCCGTTCATCCCGGTTATATCTGGACCCCGCTGGTCGAGGAAATGGGAAAGGAATCGGAAGAAGGCGTGGAAAAATTCAGGGAGGACCTCGACAGCCTGCATCCCATTGGTCATGTGGGTGAACCCGATGATATTGCTTACGGAATAGCGTACCTGGCTTCCGACGAAGCAAAATTCCTGACAGGAAGCGAACTGGTAATCGACGGTGGTTATACCTGCAAATAAATAAAAAGTGGCAGATATCAATCAAAAATTACCCTATCATTCAATTGATGCAGATGAATGCATTGAAAAACTGAATAGCAGTGAAAAAGGACTGCAACAAGAAGAAGCAAACAACCGGTTTGAACAGTTTGGACCAAACGAACTGGAAGAGAAAGAACAAACCAGTGTTCTTCAACTCATCATTAAGCAGTTTAAAGATTTTCTGGTTCTGATATTAATTATTGCGGCCGTTATTGCCTTCCTCTCAGGCAAAATGATTGATGTGTACGTAATTATTGGTGTAATCCTTGTTAACGCGGCCATCGGTTTTTTTCAGGAATACAAAGCCGAGAAGTCGGTAGCAGCGCTTAAAAAACTTATCAAGCAAGACGCAACTGTGCTAAGAGACGGAGAAGAACAGGTAATTTCTGCCACCAAGCTTGTTCCCGGCGATATCATTCAAATAAACGAAGGAAAATCGGTGCCTGCCGATGCCCGTTTGCTGGAAATAAAAAACTTCAGGACAGTGGAAGCCTCGCTAACGGGCGAATCGCTGCCGATTGATAAAAAAACAGAAAAGCTGGAAGAAGATACTCCGC
>JBMCIT010000260.1:0-2865 GCA_048616715.1 Tangfeifania sp.
GAGCTCGGGTGTGTGATACAACTGCACCTTTGCCTGGAAATTTGAAAATAGAAAGGCAATGGTTTTTCCGAAATAACCATCCGATGGATTTCCGATTACTGCAGCCCGGGGGTAACAATGTGTTTCAATAATCATATTTCGTGCGTTTTATGAATTCCACTTTTTTATGGCCGTCAAATTTACATCGTTTTCAATGTCCCTTGCTTCGGGGGTATATAAAAATTCAAGTTCAATATTAAAATATTCACAGATTTTGCCACGCACCATTTTCATGGTGGCATTTACCAGGCCGTTTTCCTGGTTGAAAGTTTCGGGGAGCACAACAAATGCAGCCGGAAGCCAGCGGTCGGGGAACATGTCACCGTGATTTCCCCCCTTTTTGTACTGGTTGATTTCCTGCTGGATAATTTTCAGCGATTCGCGGTGTCCTTCGTCAGTTCCCGGTTCAATATCACGGTGCTTCAGCTCGCGGTTTACAGCTTCAATATCAGGAACAACCATTGCTGAAGTATAAGCATTCTGGTTATTGTACAACATCATTTGCTGAATGAAAGGCGATTGCTCTACAATGGCTTCTTCAATTCCCTCGGGGCTGTATTTTTCGCCGTCGTTGCCAATAAGCAGGCTTTTGAAGCGGCCCAGCACATACAGAAAACCATCCTCGTCCATATAGCCCATATCCCCGGTGTGCAGCCAGCCGTTTTTAATTGTTTCGGCTGTTGCAGCCGGATTGTTCCAGTACCCCAGCATTACGTTATCGCCTTTTACCACAATTTCGCCTTTTTGGCCACGCGGCATTTCGTTGCCGTCTTCATCCAGGATTTTCAGTTCAAGGTATTTTACCAACTTCCCGGAGGACCCAAACTTAATGGCATGCAGTGCATTGGATGAAATTACGGGAGCAGCTTCGGTTAATCCGTACCCCTGGCAAACCGGAATTCCGATGGCATAAAAGAAACGCTGCAGTTCAATATCGAGCAGTGCGCCACCACCGATAAAGAATTTCAGTTCGCCGCCAAAACCTTCCCTGATTTTTTTGAAAAGAATTTTGTCGAAAACCCACAGAAGCGGTTTTAAAATAAATTTCCAGCCTTTGCCGCGGTTGTATCCAAGTCCGTTGTAGGTGTAGGCAACTTTCAGGGCAAACTGAAAAACGTTGTAAAGCGTTTCTCCTTTTTTACGGATCTGGCCTTCGATATTTTGCCTGAATTTTTTGGAGAAAGCCGGCACACTCATCAAAAGAGTGGGCTTGATTTCTTTAATATTTTTCGGAATATTTTTCAGCGTTTCCAGCGGTGTCCGGCCTTGTTCAACCGAAGCAATGCTGGCCCCTTTAAACATGAATGCGTACAAACAGGCGGTGTGCGCAAAGGCATGGTCCCACGGTAAAATGGCCAGCGTGCGCCAGTCTGTCTGCAGTTCCATCAGCGTATTGCTCTGTACCACATTGGCCGCATAATTCAGGTGCGAAAGCATAATTCCTTTTGGGTCGGCAGTAGTACCCGAAGTATAACTGATATTGGCCAAATCGTCGGGTTGAATACTTTGCCAGATGGCATTTACTTCTTCCCGGTGTGTTTCCAGGAAATCCTCTCCCCGGCTGATTAAATCACGGTAATTTACATCATTTTTACCCGGATTTTCCTTGCCGTCGATGAAAATAATTTTTTCCAGCCCGGGCAAATCCCCCCTGATTTCTTCAACTTTTCCGGCATGGGCCCCCGAAACAAAAATGTATTTGCTGCCGCTGTGTTTCAGCCTGAAAATGAGTTCCGTTTCGTGCAGCCGGATGGACAAAGGAACATTTACACCACCGGCATAAAGCATCCCGAGTTCGCTGATTATCCAGTCGTTGCGCCCGTCGGAAATCAACCCCAGGCGGTCTCCTTTTTTGAGCCCGAGCGAAACAAGGCCGGCGGCCAGTTTTAAAACAGTTTTGTGTGTTTCTTTATAGGACGTGCCCTGGTATTTCCCGTCTTTCTTCTCCCAGAGGTAAACATTGTCGGGGTAATTGGCGACAGTTGTCTCAAAAAGTTCAATTATTGTTTTCATACCGGATGGTTATGATTTTTAAATTTAGCATTCCAAAAGTAAAAAAAAATGGCAAAACCCTGTTTTTGTATTACAGTTTCAACAGAAACCGGTATTAAATTAAAAAGTAAACGGGAGATTTTTGATGGTTTAAAATCTCCCGTAATTTTTCACGTATAAAAACCCGTTTTTATTCTGTCGTGAATTTATAAATTGTTTTTTCGTTGTAAATTTCTCCAGGCAAAAGCAGGGTTGAAGGGAATTTTTCGTGGTGCGGCGTATCCGGGTAATGTTGTGTTTCAAGCGCAACGCCAGCATACCTTCCAAATTTTTTCTCTCCGTCGATGGTGAGTTCCGGAATCCAGTAACCCGTGTAAAGCTGCATCCCCGGCTGGGTTGTAGATACATCAATCCGGCGTCCGCTTTTTCCTTCTTTTAGCGTTCCTGCATAAATCAATTCTCCTTTTTCATTGTCGAGCACAAAATTATCGTCGTAGCCGGTGGGCAGTTTGTCCAAATCCTGTTTAAATGTTTTGAATTCACTGAAATCAAACGGCGTTCCTTCAATCGGAATGATTCTTCCGGTGGGAATCTGTTCGTCCATTTCTGTAATTTTAGTGGCAGTGAGTTTCAACTCATGGTCCAGAATGTTTTCTTTTCCGCCGGTCAGGTTGAAATAGGAGTGGTTGGTGAGGTTTACAACAGTTGCCTGATCGGTTTCAGCAAAGTATTCAATGGTCAGTTCGTTTTGGTTATTCAGGCTGTAAACACATTTCACCGCTAAATTTCCAGGGTAATTTTCCTCGAGATGCGGGCTGAGGTAGGCAAGTTCGA
>JBMCIT010000261.1:0-2862 GCA_048616715.1 Tangfeifania sp.
ACAATATACAATTTGCGCTCCAGGTCATCGCGCTCGAGGTTGGCTTTTACAAAAACCTGTTTAATGGCTGGTTCGTTCGATTTGGCAATTTCTCCAGGTGCCGAGCTGTCAACCGGAACATCGCGGTAGTCGACCAGTGTCAATCCTTCGTTTTTAATATGCCTGGTTAAAACTTCCAGACATGTACCGGACTCACTTTCATCCTTCGGAAGAAAAACCAAACCGGTTCCGTATTTCCCGGGTTCACCTACATCTAATTTCAGAACTTCGGTAATAAATTCATGGGGTATCTGGAGCAATATTCCGGCACCGTCGCCGGTTGAATTATCGGCACTGATAGCTCCCCTGTGATCCATATTGCGAAGTACTTCGAGGCCTCTTTCAATAATATTGTGAGAGGGTTTACCTTTTATGTGGGCCACAAAACCAATTCCACAATTATCATGCTCATTTGCAGGGTTATACAACCCCTGCTCCTCAGGTAATCTCGTCTGCATCATTTTTTCCTTTTTAATATTGTTCCTCAATCATTACAAAAGCACTTCCGCACCTGTTTTTTGTAAATCTGAAAGCAAAACACAATTTTTTTTTACGAAGTGAAACCAAAAATAATTATTCAAAGAATAATCTACAATATACATTGTATAAAACTCTTTTAAATAACATACAATTAACCTGGAATTTTAAAAAAATCTGTGCCGGGAAAATGGGTTTCAATCGTCAAAAACATGACATTTGTCACGTTTTCAACTACTTAAAAATTCAGGAATTCAACAACTGGTTTATTGCTTTTTCAACATCCTGAAAATTATAATTTTCAATTATTTGTGATTTTTTTTGTGAAATTTCACCGAGGCACAGATTTCCGATACTCCCTTCGTGTGTGTGGGCCACTTTTTTCTCAGGTGCATATTCGCCGTTTTCAATTTTTTCGCCCACAATTTTATAAGCCTCACGAAAAGGCACACCGCTTAAAACCAGCCGGTTTACTTCTTCCACACTAAAAAGATAATCGTATTTACTGTCAGCTAAAATGTTTTTATTGACTTCAATTTTTTCAAGCGCCAAACCGGCAACCGAAATACAATCGTTCAACTCTTCAAAAACCGGAAGAAAAACCTCTTTCACCACCTGCAAATCGCGGAAATAACCACCTGGCAAATTATTTATTACAGTGCTTATTTGGTTGGGAACGCCCTGGATTTTGTTACACTTTCCCCTTATCAGCTCAAAAACATCGGGATTTTTTTTGTGGGGCATAATACTCGAGCCGGTTGTAAATTCCGGCGGCAATTTTACAAAATCGAAATTCTGGCTGTTGAACAAACACACGTCGAAAGCCAGTTTTGAGAGTGAGGAGGCAATGTTGGCCAATGCAAACGAAACGATTTTTTCCACTTTCCCGCGGCCCATCTGGGCATAAACCACGTTGTAGTTCATGTTGGTAAAACCGAGCAAATCGGTTGTCATCTGCCGGTTGAGCGGAAACGAAGAGCCATACCCTGCTGCCGACCCCAACGGATTTTGATTGGCAATTTTGTAAGCCGATTGAAGCAGTTCCAAATCATCGGTCAAACTTTCGGCATAAGCGCCAAACCACAAACCGAACGAAGACGGCATAGCCACCTGCAAATGAGTGTATCCCGGCATCAGCACTTCCTTGTTTTCTTCACTTTTCGCCAGCAAAACGTCAATCAGTTTTTCAGTGGCAACAACAATTTCCTTGATGCCATCGCGTGTAAACAGCTTCAAATCGAGCAACACCTGGTCGTTGCGCGAACGTCCGCTATGAATTTTTTTGCCCAAATCGCCCAGCTCCTGTGTTAAAAGAAATTCAACCTGCGAGTGCACGTCTTCCACGCCTTCATCGATAATAAAATTGCCTGCCGCAGCTTTTTTGTACAGTTTTTTCAGCGCTTCAAGCAAAAGCGGCAATTCATTTTTTGCAATCAATCCAACCGATTCAAGCATTATTACATGCGCCATCGAACCCAAAATATCGTAAGATGCAAGGTATAAATCCAGTTCGCGATCTTTCCCGACGGTAAATTTTTCAATGGCTTCGTTTACGGTAATTCCTTTGTCCCAGAGCTTCATTCCAAACAATTAAAATTTGAACAAAGATAGAGAATTTGAGTTTAAACGTTTTTTGGAACTCCGGTTTTATAATTATTGAAAAAATTACCACTTTTGCCTTGCCTTTAAATGCCAGTACCGGTTTAACGATTAATGAGCATGTTCGAAAATAAAACAATTCGCTTTCTTTTTTACATTGCCGCAGCCCTGCTGCTTTGGGGCTATTTTGCCGGGCTCCCGATAGATGTTACCCGCGATGCCGGGAAATATGCCACCGTAGCCAAAGAGATTTTCCAGAATGGCAATTACATTAACCTTACCGTTCACGGCGATGCTTACGATCAAAAACCACCGCTTCTTTTTTGGCTGGGAGCGCTGGGATTTGCCATTGGCAACATCTCCAATTTCTGGTTTAAACTGCCGGTGCTGCTGGTTGTTTTTTTCGGACTCTACTCTGCCTTCCGGCTCGGAAAAACACTGTACAACAAACGGGTAGGTTTTATCACGCTTTTTCTATTGGCATTTTCGTTTGTCTATCCGTTCTATTCAATGGACATTCACACCGACACGCCCATGCAGGCTTTTATCACCTTTGCCCTTTGGCAACTGGCCGATTTCATTCAAACAAAACGCAACCAAAGCTGGATTTTGGGTTTTTTCGGAATTGGCCTGGCCATGCTTTGCAAAGGGCCGCTTGGCGCAGCCATCCCGGCATTTGCAATTGTGGGCCATCTTCTGCTGAAAAAAGATTTCAAATCGTTTTTGGATTACCGGTGGTACGCCGGA
>JBMCIT010000262.1:0-2861 GCA_048616715.1 Tangfeifania sp.
TTGATTATCAATAAATTCATTATATTTCGATTTTAATATTTTTTATAGTAACTTTAAACTAAAATGAACGTATTCAAAACCATAATTGAATATAATTGAACGAATTTAGTATTAAATATTTTTAAATCGACTGATTTAAAATACAAAAATAGAAAGTTATGAAATGGGAAGAAAGTAAAAAAGGCTATGAAAATTACCTGAAGCTTGAAAAATCACTTTCGCAAAATTCAATTGCGGCATACATTAACGATATTAATAAACTGGAAGACTTTTTGGAATCGGATCAGAAAAAAGTTTCGCCTGAAAAAGTAAAACTGCAGCATCTGAAAAGTTTTGTGGAATGGCTCAACGAGCGGGGAGTCAGCCCCAGAACCCAGGCCCGTACAATTTCCGGAATTAAATCGTTTTACAAATATTTGTTGATTGAAGGGAAAATATCGAGCGACCCGACAGCATTGCTCGAGTCCCCAAAAATTGGCCGCAAACTTCCTGATATTTTATCGATGGAAGAAATTGACACACTAATTGATGCAGTTGACCTGGAAAAACCCGAGGGCCAGCGAAATAAAGCAATGCTCGAAACATTATACAGCTGTGGTTTAAGGGTTTCGGAACTGGTAAACCTGAAAATCACGAACCTCTTTTTCGATCAGGGATTTATTAAAGTTGAAGGTAAAGCTGAAAAAGAAAGGCTGGTTCCGGTGAGCAACCGGGCAATTGAAGAGATTAATAAATACATGAAAGGATACCGCAAAAACCTGAAGATTGACAAAGAGAGCGAAAATATACTGTTTTTAAACCGCAGGGGTAAAAAGCTAAGCCGGGTAATGGTTTTTACCATAATAAAGAATCTGGCCGAAAAAATTGATCTCGACAAAAAAATCAGTCCGCATACTTTCAGGCACTCATTCGCCACTCATTTAATAAACGGTGGCGCCGATTTAAGGGCTGTTCAGGAGATGCTGGGGCATGAATCTATTTTGACAACAGAAATTTATACCCACCTGGACCGTGATTACCTGAAAAATACAATTCATCAATATCATCCAAGATCTTAAAATAGTTTATGATTTACCACAAAGGTGTTTCTACAATAAAAGGGACACCTTTTTTTTGAAGATATGTTCAGCAATCCGGATATTAAGATATTGTTTAAATGTCTGTTGAAACAGGTTAAATAACAGAAATTTCCCGCCCGGGTAGAAAATTTGGTTATTTTTGTTTACAGTTTTTATGAAGCATTGATGTGTATTAAGTTAATTGTTGGTAGTTATGAAAAGCTTAAGCTTGTTGAAATACGGAATTAAGGACGTGCAGGAAGTTGTTTACAACCCTTCGTATGAGCAACTTTTTGAAGAAGAGACAAAACCTGGGCTGGAAGGTTTTGAAAAAGGCCAGGTAACTGAAACCGGTGCAGTAAATGTTATGACAGGCAAATTTACCGGCCGCTCTCCCCGCGATAAATACATTGTGAAAGACGACATCACCAGGGACACCATCTGGTGGACAACCCCGGAAGCTCCAAACGATAATAAACCTGTTACACCTGAAGTTTGGAACCAGTTGAAAGAAACAACCATAAATCAACTTTCGGGCAAGCGTTTGTTTGTAATGGACACATTTTGCGGGGCCAATCCCGATTCCAGGCTGAAAGTGCGGTTTATTATGGAAGTTGCGTGGCAGGCACATTTTGTAAAAAATATGTTTATCCGGCCAACTGATGAAGAACTGGAAAATTACGGAGAACCGGATTTTGTTTCGCTGAATGCTTCAAAAACTACCAATCCAAACTGGAAAGAACAAGGATTGAATTCTGAAGTTTACACCGTTTTTAACCTCACCGAAAAAATGCACGTGGTTGGTGGATCGTGGTATGGTGGCGAAATGAAAAAAGGACTTTTTGCCATGATGAATTACTACCTCCCGTTAAATGGTATAGCTACCATGCACTGTTCGGCCAATGTAGGGAAAAACAACGATGTAGCTATATTCTTCGGGCTTTCAGGCACCGGAAAAACGACACTTTCCACCGATCCGAAACGTAAACTGATTGGAGACGACGAGCATGGCTGGGACGATAACGGCATTTTTAATTTTGAAGGAGGATGCTATGCAAAAACCATAAACCTCGACCCTGAGGCTGAACCAGACATCTGCCATGCCATTAAACGCAATGCCCTTTTAGAAAATGTAACAGTTGATGAGAATGGTAAAATCGATTTCAGCGATGATTCAGTTACTCAAAATACACGGGTTTCTTATCCGATTTATCACATCGATAACATTGTAAAACCTGTATCGAAAGCCGGACACGCGCAAAAGGTAATTTTTCTGACTGCCGATGCATTTGGTGTAATGCCGCCGGTTTCGAAACTTACGCCCGAACAAACAAAATATCATTTTTTGTCGGGTTTTACAGCAAAACTGGCAGGCACCGAACTTGGTGTAACAACTCCCCGCCCAACTTTTTCTGCTTGCTTCGGAGAGGCTTTTCTTTCATTGCACCCAACAAAATACGGCCATGAGCTGGTAAAAAAAATGGAGGAACACGGCGCATCGGCTTACCTGGTAAATACCGGCTGGAACGGCTCAGGGAAACGCATCTCAATTAAAGATACCCGTGCCATTATCGATGCCATTCTGGATGGTTCCATCGAAAAAGCAGAAACCAAAATGATTCCGGTATTCAACCTTGAAGTACCAACTGCATTGCACGATGTTGATCCGGATATTCTCGATCCACGCGATACTTACAGCAATCCGAATGAATGGGAAATAAAAGCAAAAGATCTGGCCGGTAAGTTTATCAGGAATTTTGTAAAATATACCGACAACGAAGAAGGCAAAGCACTTGTAGCTGC
>JBMCIT010000263.1:0-2860 GCA_048616715.1 Tangfeifania sp.
CAGGAAAATGAAAAGAAACTTCAGGTGTTTCTGAAAAAGTACTATTTTTGCGCCTCTAAATTACGAAGTTCATTTAAGCATGATAAGCAGAAGGATTATCCGTACCAAAGTATTGCAAGTGTTGTACGCTTACTACTCGTCGCCGGGGAAAACGCTCGCGAACACGGAAAAAGAGCTTTTTTTCTGTATCAATAAAAGCTACGATTTGTACCACTACCTGCTGGCACTGGTGATTGAAATTGCCGACTACGCAGAAGAGAGAATCGAGATACGCCGCCGGAAACACCAGCCCACCGAAGAGGACCTGCATCCGAATACAAAATTTATCAGCAACCAGCTTATTCAGCAACTGCGCGAAAACCGCCAGTTAAATGCCTACACCGACCAGAAAAAGCTGAACTGGGTAAACCACCCGGAACTGGTAAAAGAGTTGTATTTGTTCCTGATTGAATCGGATTTTTACGAAGAATACATGGCCGACAAAAACCGCTCATTTCTGGATGACCGGAAATTTGTCGATAAAATTTTCACCAAAATTATTCTGGTAACCGAAGATTTATACGAAGTACTGGAAGAACAGAGCATTTACTGGAACGACGATGTGGAATTTGTGGTTTCGATGATTTCGAAAACCCTGAAAAAATTCACACCTCATTCGGGTTCTGATCAACGGCTGCTGCCACTTTTTAAAGATCAGGACGACCGCGATTTTGCCAAAGAACTGTTGCGGAAATCCATCATCAACCACGATGAACTGAGAGAACTCATCAAGGAACATTCAAAAAACTGGGATTTGGACCGGATTGCCTTTATGGACATTCTGATTATGCAACTGGCCATTACCGAATTTTTGTATTTCCCGTCTATTCCCACCAAAGTGTCGCTGAACGAGTACATCGAACTGTCGAAATTCTACAGCACCGAAAAAAGCCGGAATTTTATCAATGGTATTCTCGATAAAACTTTGAAAGACCTGAAAAATAGCGGTAAAATCAGTAAGGCAGGCCGTGGTCTAATCGGAGAAGCATGATGATGAACCGCAAGTTTAAATCAATTACAGTTGAGGCAAATACTGAAAAACCAAAACAATTGGCTATTTTTGCTGAAGTAAATAACAAACAATTGAATATTAAAAATTAAAAATCTGATAAAATGATGAATGTTATTCTGATGATGCAACCTGAAGGCCAGGATGCAAATCCACTGATGAGTTTTTTACCCCTCCTGCTGATTATCGTCGTGTTTTACTTTTTTATGATTCGCCCGCAAATGAAGCGTCAGAAAGAAGTACGCAAGTTCAGGGAAAGCCTGGCTAAAAACGACAAAGTAGTAACTACCGGAGGAATTTACGGTAGAATTGTTGAAGTGAAAGAAACCACAATTATTCTGGAAATTGCCAAAGATGTTCAAATTAAAGTGGACAAAAACGGCATTGTAAAAGATATGAGCGACGTGCAACCACAGCGCTAATGCATTAAACATACAAAAAAACAAAGGCGGCCCGGTAAAGGCCGCCTTTGTTTTTTGCTGGCTCCCCCTTCTTCAACTCTCCCTTTTGGGGAGATGCCAAAGGCAGGGGGCTTCACACATTAAACCTGAAGTGCATAATATCGCCGTCTTTCACTACATATTCTTTTCCTTCCACCGCGATTTTTCCTGCTTCGCGGCAGGCATGTTCCGAGCCGAGCCGCACATAATCGTTGTATTTAATAACCTCGGCACGAATAAAGCCTTTTTCAAAATCGGTGTGAATGATACCGGCAGCTTTGGGCGCTTTGGTTCCTTTTGTGAAAGTCCAGGCACGGCTTTCATCGGGTCCGGTGGTAAAAAATGTTTGCAAATCGAGCAAATTGTAGGCTGAATGAATCAGCTTGTTCACACCCGGCTCTTTTAAACCAAGCTCTTCCAGAAAAAGCTGCTTTTCTTCATATTCTTCCAGCTCGGCAATGTCTGATTCAGTGGCAGCGGCAATTACAAGCAGTTCAGCATTTTCATCTTTTATCGCCTCTTTTACCTGCTCCACAAATTTATTCCCTGTTTTTGCTGAAGCTTCATCTACGTTACAGGCATATAAAACCGGTTTGTTGGTGAGCAGGAAAAAATCTTTGGCAATTTTCAATTCTTCATCGCCTTTAAGCTGAAGTGTGCGTGCCGACTGGCCTGATTCCAAAACTTCCTTGTATTTTTTTGCCACTTCCACCATTTTTTTTGCCTTCGGATCGTTGCCGTGCCTGGCTTGTTTTTCGAGTTTTTCAAGGCGGTTTTCAATGGTTTCCAAATCTTTCAACTGCAGTTCGGTATCTATAATTTCCTTGTCGCGCACCGGGTTAATGGAGCCATCTACATGCGTAATGTTATCGTTTTCAAAACAACGCAGTACATGAATAATGGCATCGGTTTCGCGGATATTTCCCAAAAACTGGTTCCCAAGTCCTTCGCCTTTGCTGGCCCCTTTTACCAGGCCTGCAATATCGAGTATTTCAACTGTTGTAGGCACTACTTTTTTGGGATTATCGATTTCGGCAAGCTTTATCAACCGTTCATCAGGAACAGTAATCACTCCCATGTTAGGTTCGATGGTACAAAACGGAAAATTGGCCGATTGTGCTTTGGCACTCGACAAGCAGTTAAAAAGTGTTGATTTACCTACATTTGGCAAACCAACGATGCCACATTTTAAAGCCATTTTTATTTTTTAAAATTTGCGGTGCAAAGGTATTATATTCTCAGTTTCCGTATTCATTTTCAGGTAAAAACTTCTCTGTAAACAGAAATATTAAATATCTCCTCATTTTATTTTGTTATTGACTAATTAACAAAACAATATAAAAAATAGACTTTCAATTTGTACATTTGCCTA
>JBMCIT010000264.1:0-2859 GCA_048616715.1 Tangfeifania sp.
CTGTTGTCACGCCTGTTGTCGTCTCTGCGGTTATCGCGCCGTGGCGGACGATCGCCTCTTGGCGGCCGTTCAACATAGCCTTCAGGTTTTGGCAGCAAGGGTTTACGCGAAAGTTTCAGTTTGCCGGTTTTTTCATCGATACCGATTAACTTCACTTCCAGCACATCGCCTTCTTTTACCACATCCTCCGGGTTTTCAACGCGCTTCCAGTCCATTTCCGAAACGTGGAGCAAGCCATCTTTCCCGGGCAGTACTTCAACAAATGCGCCAAATGAAACAACTGATTTTACAGTCCCGGTGTATACTTCACCTATTTCAGGAAGGGCAATTATCGATTTAATTTTTGCCTTTGCAGCCTCGATAACTTCAATGCCGGCGCCTGATATTTCCACAAACCCTTTATCATCTTTTTCTTCAATGACAATTATTGAACCGGTTTCTTCCTGTATGGCCTGGATAATTTTTCCGCCCGGCCCGATTACCGCACCAATCATATCTTTCGGAATTTCTATAATTTCGATGCGTGGTACGTTCGGTTTGAATTCGGCACGTGGTTCCGGAATTACTTCCAGCATTTTTTCCAGGATGTGCAAACGACCTTCTTTGGCCTGTTGCAGCGCCTGTGATAACACTTCGTACGACAGTCCGTCAACTTTAATATCCATTTGTGTGGCGGTAATTCCGTTAACCGTACCGGCTACTTTAAAGTCCATGTCGCCAAGGTGGTCTTCATCGCCCAGGATATCTGAAAGAATGGCATATTTATCGCTGTCTTTATCGGTAATCAATCCCATTGCGATTCCCGAAACCGGTTTTTTCATTTTCATTCCTGCGTCGAGCATTCCCATTGTTCCGGCACAAACTGTTGCCATTGATGAGGAACCGTTTGATTCCAGAATATCGGAAACAATTCGCACGATGTACGGGAAATCATCCGGTATCATTTTTTTCAGTGCGCGGTGGGCCAGGTTTCCGTGTCCCACTTCGCGTCGGCTAAGCCCGCGTGGTGTGCGTGGTTCGCCCACACAAAACGGCGGAAAATTATAGTGAAGCAGGAATTGTTCTTTTCCCTGAACAGTTACATTGTCGATGATTTTCTCATCCATTTTTGTACCCAGCGTTACAGAAGTGAGCGATTGTGTTTCACCGCGGGTGAAAAGCGCTGATCCATGTGATCCGGGCAGGTAGTCCACTTCACCCCAGATGGGCCTGATTTCATCGGTAGCCCTTCCGTCGAGCCGGATGCTGTCATCGAGGACCATACGGCGCATGGCTTCTTTCTCCACATCGTGGAAATATTTTTTGATGAGGTTTTCCTGAAGTTCCAGGTCCAGCTCTTCGTTTTCGGCATTGGTTTCCAGGTATGCTTCGATGTATTCATCGCGCAGGGTTTGGAAAGCTTCTATGCGTTCCTGTTTGTTGGTAATTTGCTGTTTTACAATGTCGTAACATTTTTGGTACAAATCAGCTTTTACCTTTTCGCGCAGTTCTTCATCGTTGTTTTCATGCGAGTATTCGCGTTTTACAACTCCAAGTTCTGCAGCCAGTTCTTCCTGAACTTTGCAGTGTTTTTTAATTTCTTCGTGGGCAAATTTAATGGCTTCCAGCATCTCTTCTTCCGATACTTCATCCATTTCGCCTTCAACCATCATGATGTTGTCATACGAAGCACCCACCATAATGTCGATATCCGCTTCTTCGAGTTGCGAATAGGTAGGGTTTATAACGAATTCGCCGTTGACGCGGCCTACCCTCACTTCTGAAATATACGTTTCAAAAGGTACATCCGAAACAGCAATAGCTGCCGATGCTGCCAGTCCGGCCAACGCATCGGGCAAGTCTTCCTTGCTTGCTGAGATCAGTGAAATCATTACTGCTGTTTCAGCATGGTAATCTTCGGGGAAAAGCGGACGCAGTGCCCTGTCTACCAAACGGGCTACAAGAATTTCATCGTCGGAAGGACGACCCTCACGTTTCAAAAACCCACCCGGGAACCGGCCTGCTGCCGAGAATTTTTCCCGGTAATCAACAGATAACGGCATAAAATCCACATCTTCTTTGGCTTCTTTTGCCGAAACAACTGTTGCGAGCATCATGGTTTCACCCATTCTCACAACTACCGAACCATCGGCTTGTTTTGCAAGTTTACCGGTTTCTATGGTAATCGATCTGCCATCAGCAAGTTCGATTGTTTTTAATGTTGCATTTACCATAACTTTTAAAATAAATAAATTAACTAATTACAAAGGGTGGTGAGGTTTTGCAATATACAAAAAAGAAAGGCAACACACTGCATTGCCTTTTCTTTTATTTTTTACTTACGCAGTTTCAGTTTCTCAATAATTGCGCGGTAACGTTCAATGTCTTTTCTTTTCAGGTAGTCGAGCAACCGGCGTCTTTTCCCTACCAGTTTAATCAGGGCCCGTCGGGTACTGATGTCTTTTTTGTTGGATTTCAGGTGGCCGGTCAGGTGGGTGATGCGGTGTGTAAACAATGCAATCTGTCCTTCGGCGCTTCCTGTGTCCTTCTCGTCTTTGCCATGCCGGGCAAAAATCTCTTTTTTCTTGTCTTGTGTCAAATACATTTTATAGAACTTTAAATTATACCATGTTTAAGTCGCAGCATCGCTTTCAATAACAACGACTTAAAATTAACGGCTGCAAAATTAGGTAAAAGTTTTTGATTTGCAAATACTATTTTTCCTAATTTTCAGCGTATAAGAAAATGTTATTTCAGTTTTGAATACGCTTCTTTTATCTCATTGCAGGTTGCATCGGTAATGCGGAAAAGCGGCGAGCGCAGTTCATTTTGAATAATTCCCTGTATGTGAAGCAGTGCTTTAACACCACCCGGATTGCC
>JBMCIT010000265.1:0-2843 GCA_048616715.1 Tangfeifania sp.
ACGGTTTCCACTTCTTTGATTTCAAAAAAGTCAGGATTATCCTGCGTTTTGGGTGCAAACTGCTGCGCCACCGGTCCCTGCACAAACGAGCAATTATCTTTATAGGCCGAAACAATTTTGTTGGGATTTACTTTCGAGGTCTTTTTAATCATCTGGAAAAGTGAGGACTCCATCTCTTTTCCGTCGATAATAAACGTGCCGTTGAAAATTTTATGGCGGCAATGTTCTGAATTCACCTGCGCAAATCCGTACACCTCGCTATCAGTCAACGACCGTCCCATCGCCTTCGAAACCGAATTGAGGTAATCAATTTCTTCGGCGCTCAAAGCGAGTCCTTCCTGTTCATTGTATGCTGCAATGTCATCAATTTCCAAAATCGGATCGGGCTGCTTATCGATTATAAAAATATGTTGGTCGAGGTTTTTGTAGATGGCCTGCAACATCGGATCGAACGCTGCATTTTCACTTTCGACACCAAAAAATTCTTCTATCCTGACAATCCCTTTAATGCCCATATTTTGGGTGATTTCAACGGCATTGGTACTCCACGGGGTGAGCATCTCTTTGCGTGGACCGACAAACCAGCCTTCCAGTTTTTCCTGTTTCAGGAATTGGGCATCCGAAAACAACCACACTAACTTTTCTATGTCGCTTTGGCTCAGCGGCAGAATGGCATCGACAGCGATTACAGTTTCGCCTGAAGTTTTAAAAAATTGAATCATTTTGCAGCTTATTTTTGAAAATGAACATGTTGTAAAACACAGCGCAAAGATAGAAAATTATCACAGGCGGTTATATACTGTTTGTTCAGAACAATCCTTGAGTTTTCAACAACATAAAAGTTAAAAACTGTTGTTGCTGCATCTTTTTCAAAATTTTGAAGTTACTTTGGAAAAAATGTATAAAATGTTTAAAACGATAGTTATATTTCTTATTTTCTTAGGTTTGGTTTCATGCGGAACACAACGACAACTGAAAAAATCTTTCACCGGAAAACCGGCTACGGTACTTGAACCGCAATTTGGAAAGCCGAAAACCATTACTGAAACAGCGGGAGATTCGGTTTATATTTTTGAACAAACCGAGGAACTTCGCAGTACTGAAATCGGCCAGGGCAGGTTAGCACTCGACCCGATTGTAACGCCAAAAGTAAAAAAAACAGAACGGTTTTATTTTACCGTTAAAAATGGAAGGATTATCAATTCAAGGTTCGAAGAGGAATATGAACGGTAAAAACTGAAATCATTTCTGTTGACCCGTTTCTTATTATAGAAACTTGGTGCAACCTGGCAGTAATCTTGAATCTTCAGCAATTACCTGGGGAACCTGGAAATTACTAAAATACCTTTTCTACCGGAACCCCGTCCGCGTTGATAAACTGAATTTGTTGCCTGGAATAAACCGGAATGATTTTATTCTTGTATTCAGGCTTGTCCATTTCGTCAGTAATTTTCAGCAGCAATTCAGTTTTCCACTTTCGCCTTTCGCCCGCCCCTACCAAATACCGGATTGTAATATTTGTCCAGGAGTCGCCCGCTGCAGCAAATACCTGGGGCTTTTCGGGAACTTCTTCAGCTAAACCGGCTTTACGCAAAATGGTTGAATAACGTTTGGCAGGTTCCCGCATATATTTGCCAATAATTTCTTCAGCTTTTTTTCCGAGAACTTTTATAGCAAGTTCAATATCCGATTCATTGGCTACCACTATATCCAGTTCGTCCCAAACAAAAGGAAAATCGCCGGTGAGGTTAATAACCGTTCCCGTCAGAATTTCATTATTCGGAAATGTAACCAGCCGTCCGGTGGGTTGTTCAGCATTAACAAAACCCGGCTGGAAAGGTGAACCTATTTCCCAGACTGTAGTTGAGAGGAAATCAATTTTATAAACATCACCAAAAACATTGCCCACCTGAATCCGATCGCCCACTTTGTAATACCTTCGAAAAGAGTTCAATAACCAGCCGGTAAAACTTTCAATGGGAGTTTGCAGTGCCCACGACAATGCCAGGCCAATGAGACCAAACGAACCAATAAGTGCGCGAATATCGCCTGCCACAATACTAAAAACCACGCCAATGCCCACAGCCCAAATTATAATTAATGTGAGGATTATAATACCATCGACACTTTTTACCCTTCGTAGGGAACGACGCAAAATGAATTTTATAAGCCAGGCAAAAAGCCAGACTAAAATCAGGAAAACAACCGCAATCAGTATTTTTGGATAATTGAACACAAAATCATTCCACATATTCTGCAGAACCCCAATGGCTTCACCGGCTGCTTTTTCGGTTTCTGTGTCAAATGTGCTAACCGAACCGGATGCAGTTATTTCAGTATTTTCAGTTTGATTGCCGGTTGATTGTTCAGTTGATGAAAGTTCGCTGCCCGAAAACAACAGAAGCAGAAAACCGGTTAAAGCAACGGCCAGAATAGAAGATTGCCGGAATTTTTTTAAACGGTTTTCTGCTCCTTTTACTGCACCATTTCTTTTAACCGTTTGTCGTTTTTTCGTTTGTAATTTTCTTCTTTTAAACCTGGAGTTGTAATCATCCGAAGATTTTTCCCAATTCCGTTTTTGATTGTTTTCCTCTTTCAAATTCATTCTAAATAAATGTTAGCCCATAAATATTGATTTGCACCAAAAGCAAGGATGACTTTTTTTTTCTAACAGGTGCAACAGGAAAAGGTTCATTATCAACATGTAATGAAATCTACGGCAAATGTATTTGCAGCAACGTGCTGATTTATTTTCAGGAAATTAAAATCCGGAGAATTTCAGGTCAAGGAAGAACATTTCTGTGGAAAGCTGTTTGTTATTAAAGAAATTTTATAGTTTTGCA
>JBMCIT010000266.1:0-2842 GCA_048616715.1 Tangfeifania sp.
TATTTAATAACTTATCCTTCTCCAGGCTGTCTTCATCGTCGATGCTTCGCCACTGCTTCAAATACTTCAGGTGCAGTTTATGTAAGGCAACAAGTTTATCATTGCGCCATTTTAAACTGTCGTACTGGCCGTTTCGCCTAATGGAAGCAGGCTCGCCAAAAAGGTCTTCAATCAATTCGAAACCATGTTTATGGTCGGTCAGGATTTTATTCATAAACAAATCACGTTCTTTTACATTCTCATCCAACGCTGCATAATGTTTCATCATTTCCAAATCGGAAAGAATAAGGTTTGTTTCCGTTTGTATCATCAGAAACTTAAAGAAACTCCAACTGTTAATGGATTCTTTTAGACGAATGTAATCTTCCGGTTTTTCAGTTTTTAGTGTTTTCAAAGCTTCGCCCAGTCCGTACCAGCCGGTTAAAGTAATTCGCGATAAATTCCAGCTAAACACCCAGGGAATGGCCCTGAGGTCGGTAAGCGAACGGGTACCAGTTCTTCTGGCTGGCCGCGAGCCAATTTTACTTTTCTCCAACACATCGATGCAGGTGGCTTTGCTGTAAAAATGAATAAACCCGGGGGTTTCTATCAGGTTGCGGTAATGTTCAAACGATTTTTGTGAAAGAAATTCCATGGATTCAACAGGATACTGCGGTGTTTCGGCATCGATCTTATTTCTAATTACATGACGTGCAACGCCCGACGACAATGCGTTCAGATTGTATGTTGCTGTCATTGGATTTCCAAAAAGCTGGGCCACCGATTCGCCTTGTACCGTCATTTTAAAGCTGCCGCAAACGGTGTTCTCAGGCATGCTTTCGAGGAAGCGGTGGTATTTGCCCCCTCCCCTGCTGATGGTGCCGCCTGCTCCGTGGAAAAAGAAAATTCCGGTATTGTTTTTTCTGCCGGTTTCCGACAACGCTATTTCGGCCTTGTACAAATTCCATTTGCTGGCAATGGTACCACCATCTTTATTGCTGTCGCTGTAACCCACCATCACCTCCTGCTTCTTGTCCGTTTTTCCGATTCTCGATTGCGTAACAGGGTGTTTTAAAAATGCATCCAGTATTTCAGGGCCGTTGTGTAAATCTTCAATTGTTTCCAGCAGCGGAACTACCCTGATGTTGGTGTTCAGCAACTGGGTTTCGCGCATCAACAGGTACACAACCAGCAAATCGCTTAAATTCCGGGTCATACTGATGATAAACGAACCAATGCCGTCAACACCATACTGGTTTATGTGTTGCCTCACAACCCGATAGCAATCCAGCACATTGTCTGCTTCCGGCCCGTAAGAAACCGTAACATCGGTAATTGGTGCATTGCTTTCAAGCAAGCGGTTTAAATACTGTACCCGTTTATCTTCGCCCCAGTTTTCAAAGTCGTACTCTTTTTCGCCCGTGGTTTTCAATATCTGCGAAATGGCTTTGTCATGAAAAGCACTGTTTTGCCTGATATCCAGCTTTGCCAGATGAAAACCAAAACTTTTTACTGTTCTTTCTACCGAAAACAATACATCTTCCGCCAGGCCTTTTAAGCCGTTTTGCGTTAAAACCTCCCTCAGGAGCTTTAAATCTTCTTCCAACGCTTTGCCCGATTTGTAATACGTTTTGGAATCGGCAAAATTCTCGGAAATGGTATTGTTTAATTGAACAATCATTAAATTGACAAATTGCCGCCAGGGTTCATAATGGTTTCGTTTAACGGCTTCCTGACCCAACTCGCCCAACGCTTCAGCTTTTTGGCCTATCGCTTCGGAAAGTGCAAACGGAACGGGATTGGTAATGGCGGAAACCGATAATTTTTTTACCATATCTGTCAGTTCTTCCCGTATCAAAGCCAGGGCGGCTTTCCGGTGCAGCAACAATGTTTCTTTGGTAACTGAAGGCGTTACAAAAGGATGTCCGTCCCGATCGCCTCCAACCCAGCTTCCAAAGTTAATTTTCGGAAACAAATCGGGATTTTTGATTTTATTCGGATTCAACCCCAGTTCAGTCCACGAACTTTTTAACTGCTGGTCGGCATTTTTAAGCACAACCGGGAAAACCTTGCTCAAATAGTGCATTGCATTGGCCCTTTCATCCCTGATATCCGGCTTCTCGAGGTAGATTTCACCTGTCCGCCACCACCTTTCCAGGAGGTTGATGATGTTTTCACGGATGGCATTTTGTTCGGGTTTGCTCAATGAAGCGTTTTCTTTTTGCACCAAAAGCAAATACAACTCCCGGTGAATTTCAATTACCGTAACCCGTTTGGCTTCCGTGGGGTGCGCGGTAAGAACGGGCATAATATGCGTTTCGGAAATAGCTTCGAGCATCTCCTCTTCACTGATGCCGGCATTTTTCCAGATATTGAACGCTTCCGCCCATGATCCTCTTATGTCCGTCATTTTATCCTGGTCTTCCAGTCCTCTCCGGTATTGGGTTGCTGCATTTTCTTCCACAAGTGTTATTAACTGGAAATAAATACTCAGCGCCTGGATTGTTTTGTCACCGGTCAGCTCACTTTCTCCCCTTTTAACGCCCATTCTGGTGTTGTTGATTAAATCAACCACTTCGTTTTCGTTAATCCGGTTAAGCATCTCGGTGTAACAATCGATAATAAATCTTCTGTCGTCGGTAATTTTTTGAAATGGCGAACCTGTGCTACTCATACTATATAGTTAATTTAATTAAAACTGCTACATTATGTAACATTCGGCGGTGGAAATGGTTGAAGGGGTTAGCTGCACGGAATGAGCCTGTATGCCATCAGATAAAACACTGTATAAACAAGGTTTTACTCCAAATTATACAGGAAAACTCATGACTTCTAAAATGCTCTGGCTGTGTTCCCTGAAATG
>JBMCIT010000267.1:0-2835 GCA_048616715.1 Tangfeifania sp.
TGATGAAGCAGTATTACAAAATCAAGGACAAACATCCCGATGCTGTATTGCTTTTCAGGGTAGGCGATTTTTATGAAACTTTTGGGGAGGATGCAATCAAAACGGCCGAAATTCTGGGAATAACCCTCACCCGCCGGGCCAACGGAGCCGCCAGTTATGTGGAACTGGCCGGATTTCCGCACCATGCAATTGAAACGTATCTTCCGAAACTGGTCAGGGCCGGACAGCGGGTGGCTATTTGCGAGCAACTGGAAGACCCCAAAATGACCAAAAAAATTGTAAAACGCGGTATTACAGAGCTTGTGACTCCCGGTGTTTCCATCAACGAAAACATTCTTGAAAACCGTGAAAACAATTTTCTGGCTTCGGTTCATTTCGATAAAAAAATGGCCGGCGTGGCTTTTATGGATATTTCAACCGGTGAGTTTCTGACAGCCGAAGGGAATTACGAATATGTAGATAAACTGCTGAGTTCTTTTCAGCCTAAAGAAGTTTTGTTCCAGAGGGGCAGGAGCCAGGAGTTTACTGAAATTTTCGGCAATAAATATTATACCTACAACCTCGACGACTGGGTGTATACCAGCGATGCTGCCAGCGACCGGCTGACCCGGCATTTTGAAACCACTTCGCTGAAAGGTTACGGCATTCAGAACATGCCGCTGGCAATTATTGCCTCCGGCGCTGTGTTGCACTACCTCGATATTACGCAACATAACCATATCAAACACATTACCGGACTGAGCCGTATAGAGGAAGAACATTACGTGTGGCTCGACCGCTTTACTATCCGCAATCTCGAGTTGTTTTCGCCGCTTCACGAAGGAGGAAAATCACTGTTGCAGGTAATCGATAAAACCATTACCCCGATGGGATCGCGTTTGTTGAAGCGCTGGCTTGCACTGCCGTTAAAAGATATAGACCCGATTAATGAGCGCCTCGATGTGGTGGAGTTTTTTCTTAAAAATCCGGAAATAAAGGAAAACCTGGAGGACCACCTGCGCCAAATGGGTGATTTGGAGCGTTTGGTTTCAAAAGTGGCTGTCGGCAGAATCAACCCGCGCGAAATGGTGCAGGTAAAAAATGCGCTGAATGCCATCATCCCTGTCAAAAAAGTGTGCGAGGGCACCGATAACAAAACATTAAAACGGTTTGCTGAACAACTTAATCCGTGCGATTTAATCCGCGAACGGATCAATAAAGAAATTGTAGCCGACCCGCCCACAGCCGTAAACAAGGGAAAAACAATTGCTAAAGGTGTTTCCGGTGAACTGGATGAATTGCGCGAAATTGCCTGGTCGGGAAAAGATTACCTCGTGAATCTTCAGAAAAAGGAAAGTGAAAAACATGGAATTCCTTCGCTGAAAATAAGTTTCAACAATGTTTTTGGGTACTACATTGAAGTCAGGAATACACATAAAAATAAAGTGCCGGATGAGTGGATCCGCAAACAAACGCTGGTGAATGCCGAACGCTACATTACTGAAGAACTGAAAGAATACGAATCGAAAATTCTGGGGGCCGAAGAGAAAATACAGGTGCTTGAAAGTAAATTGTTTAACGAACTGGTTTTTGCTTTGTCGGAATACATTTCCGCTATCCAGTTGAATTCGAATGTGCTGGCCAAAATCGATTCCTTGCTTTCATTTGCCTCATGCGCTTCTGGTTACAGTTATTTCAGGCCCGAGGTCAACGACAGCACCAGCATCGAAATTAAAAGCGGTCGTCACCCGGTTATCGAACACCAGTTGCCCATTGGCGAATCGTACATTGCCAACGATGTAAAACTCGACCAGGAAGATCAGCAGATAATTATTATCACGGGTCCGAATATGGCGGGTAAGTCGGCGTTGCTCCGTCAGACTGCACTGATTGTTTTGCTTGCACAAATGGGAAGTTTTGTTCCGGCCGAAGGAGCAAAGATTGGAATTGTCGATAAAATATTTACCCGGGTGGGGGCGTCCGATAATATTTCGCTGGGCGAATCGACTTTTATGGTGGAAATGAACGAAGCCGCCAGCATTCTGAATAATGTATCGGACCGCAGCCTGATTCTGTTCGACGAACTGGGGCGCGGAACTTCTACTTACGACGGCATTTCCATTGCGTGGTCGATTGTGGAACACCTGCATGAACATCCCCGGGCCAAAGCAAAAACACTCTTTGCCACCCATTACCACGAACTGAACGAAATGGAAGGATCGTTTTCACGGGTCAAGAATTACAATGTATCGATAAAAGAGGTGGAGAACAAAGTGATTTTTTTGCGGAAACTGGTAAAAGGCGGTTCCAACCACAGTTTTGGTATTCACGTGGCTGCCATGGCCGGAATGCCCAAATCGGTTACAAAACGGGCCGGGCAAATTCTTAAAAAGCTGGAAGGCGAAAAAGGGAAAGAGGATCTTGCAAAACCGCTGGGCGAAATCGGTGGGAAACGTGAAGGTGTACAAATGAGCATTTTCCAGTTGGATGATCCGGTGCTTAAGCAAATCCGCGATGAAATTGCGCACCTCGATGTAAATAATTTAACCCCGATTGAAGCGCTGAATAAATTGAACGAAATAAAGAAACTGACCGGACTGAAATAAGGGATTTCCGAACAAAATTGAAACTCAGCACCGGACGGTTTCATTTTTTTTTCAATATTTTGCGATAACAAAAAAATAGCAATATATTTGCATCGCTCCTGAAAAAGGGGGTTTGCAAACTGGCGAAAATCCAAATTCAGGAAGAAGTTCATTTATAATTGCGAGAATACCTGCCTGTCGTCAGACAGGGCTCAGTTGGTAGAGCACGGTCCGCCGGCTGGCGGATCGGGGGCGCAGAGTTCTAAGAAAT
>JBMCIT010000268.1:0-2831 GCA_048616715.1 Tangfeifania sp.
TTTCATGTTTTGCTGCGAGAAAAATCGGTTGTCGATGTCGATGTCGAATTCCATATCTTTAATTATCATCACGGTTTTGTTGCCTTCTTCATCTGTGGGAATAATTTCGAAATACGTAGGAATTTTTCGGTCGCCCATTGTTTTTATATCCGATGCCGTTTCAGTTTTAATCAAATAATCATCCTCGTCGTAATATTCCGATTTCAGTTGCAGGTATTCCTCTTTGCCAATCCATTTAATGATTTTCCCCCAAACCACGGCCGCGTCTTCTTTGGGCAGCAGTTCAATTTTATACACTTCGTTCCCGTCAATGGTTTCTTCGGCCAACACCTTGTGATTGTAATCGTTTACCAGCGAGAATTCTTTCAGGATATCGTCGTTCGAAAAATCGGAACCCATCCATCCCTGCGACATCATCGAGGGCGGCATTTTTATCATCCGGTTGATGGTGGGATCAAACTGCCACAACTCATTGCCATGTTTCAGAAATGTTTTGCCTTCTTCTTTTGCCGGAGCGGTTACCAGGGTCATGGAATATTGGGCGCCTTTGCCCCATGTTTCGAACGAAACGGTGCGTTCCCACGAGGGACGGATAATTTTCATCTGCATTTCGCCGCGGCTGCTTTGGCCCCGCATTTTCTGCTCTGCTTTTTTTATGATTTCTGTGGCATCCTGCGCATAAGTAACGCCACAAAACAAAATCAGGTTGAGAAAAATTACTGTTGTTTTCATGGTTCTATTATTTATTTAAGATGCGAAACGATGCATCGATAATTTTTTCTTCCAGCTGTTTAACAGGAAAATAATCGGGGGCTGAAATAACAATCATAGTGGCCCCTTTTATTAAGGAACTGATGATCATGAGATCGCCCTCCGGATCTTTACTTCCTTTTGATTCGATAAACTTTTTTAAGGTTTGGGTAATAAAAGCAGTTGAGTCGCCGAATTTTTTTTGCACTGTTTCAGCTAAATCCGACTGCAGTAAAAGAATGGTATAAAGTTTCCAGAACCGCCTGTTTTCACTAATCACCCGGAAACTTTTCCGTATGAAATATTCGAATTCCTGGGTTGTTAAAACCCCGTCGTGATTCATATCGAAATGGGAATAAACGGAATCGAACCCGGATTTTACAATTTGATCCAGTATTTCATCTTTGCTTTCGAAGTAATTGTAGGCGAGCCCTTTTGAAATGCCCGCTTTTTTTGCGATTTGGCTAATGGATGTGGCGTGGAACCCGTTTTCGGCAAAAAGTTCCAGTGCCGTATCCATGATAAGCTTCTTTTTCTGTTTTCTGATATCGTTGAATTGTTCCGAACTCCGAGGCATATTTTCCAATTTTGTTTTTATGACTGAACGGTTGGTCAAAAATAGGTTTGATATTATTGGTGTGCAATTTTTTTGTGTTAAATTAAAGTTAATTTTGACCGACCGGTCATTCAATAAGATTTTTACCAGATAATGCCCCAATTCAAATAATTTTGAATTTTTAGTGTAGTTCCTATTGAATAAAATCAATAACTCATATATTTACGGAAATAAAAACTTAAACTGATTTTTAATGAATTCTGACAGAAGAAAATTTATAAAAACATCAGCCATTGCCACGGCTGCCATCGGTACTTTTCCAACAATTATGAATGCTTGTGCATCGCCTGCCGAAAAAGTGAATGTGGCTTTAATCGGCTGCCTCGGAATGGGTTATAGTAATTTAACCTCTTTTTTGAAACAGGATAATGTGGAATGCCTTGCATTGTGCGATGTTGACAGAAATGTTCTGGAAAACAGGGCCGGAGATGTGGAAAAACTGACCGGTGGCCGTCCGCAAACTTTTAACGATTTCAGGGAAGTTCTCGATAATCCCGATGTTGATGCCGTAATTATCGGCACGCCAGATCACTGGCATGCCCACATGATGATTATGGCGCTCGAAGCCGGGAAACATGTTTATGTTGAAAAACCGATGGGGCACAGTATCGAAGAGTGCAATGCCATGGTAAAAGCTGCATCTAAACACCCTGAATTGGTTGTTCAGGTGGGCATGTGGCAACGTAGTTCAAAACATTGGTTTGAAGCTTCAGAGATTGTTAAGTCTGGCCAGCTTGGAGATGTTCACCTTGTGAAAGCATGGATTTACAAAGGATATGACGAACCATACCCGGCGCTGCCCAACTCAGAAGCACCGGATTATGTAGATTACGACATGTGGCTTGGGCCGGCGCCCAACCGTCCTTTCAATCCCAACCGGTTTCATTACAATTTCCGGTGGTGGTGGGATTATGCCGGCGGCGCCATGACCGACTGGGGGGTTCACCTGCTCGATTTTGCGCTTCATGCCATGGATGCCGGAATGCCGCAATCTATTTCACCCGGTGGGGGCATATTTTATCATGAAGAGGGTGCGCTCGAAACTCCGGATATTCAACAGGCACTTTATAATTATCCGCAACATTCAATGGTTTGGGAATGCGGCCTGAATCCCGGAATGGGGCCTTACGGAAAAGAGCACGGCGTTGCATTTGTGGGTCACAAAGGAACGCTGGTGGTCGATCGCGGGGGATATGAAATCAAACCCGACTGGAACAGCGCAGAAAAAGCCAGGTATTTTGAAGGCCGGACACAGGAAAATTACGGCGACGGGTTGAATGAACATGTTCAGAATTTCCTGAAATGTATTCGCGAAGGTGGAACGCCAAATGCTACAGTTGAAATCGGCGCCAAAACAGCCATTGTTTCAGAAATGGGGAATATTGCCTACCGGACCGGAAAAAGGATTCACTGGGATGACGCAGCCGGGAAATTTAAAGAAGAAGAAGCCGATAAACTTTCAAGG
>JBMCIT010000269.1:0-2820 GCA_048616715.1 Tangfeifania sp.
AAGTCGGGAGGGTAAGAGGAAGGAGATTTGTGGGGATTTCTCGTCGCTTCGCTTTTCTGCCAATGACAGCAAAAAGCAACGGTTGTCATTTCGAGTTTTCACCTAATTTTATTAGGCATAATGAGAAAATGACAGAGATGCCGAAACAAGTTCGGCATGACGTTTATGAAAGCTTCGGCGTTCATTAGTGTGTCACCCTGAACTTGTTTCAGGGTCTAATTTAAAAATCTGCCATTGGCAATCTGAGGTACGAAGATGAGAAATCTGTTTCTAAAATGAGAGATTTCTCCTTCTGCGTCGTCGAAATGACAGCGAATAATAAACGAAAGAAGTTTTTTATTTTCAATTTTAATGATAAAATATGAGCAGAATAATTTTAATTACCGGAATTTTACTGTTTTTGATTACCGGTTGCAGTCAAAAAGAAAATGAAGTGTACATGTTCTCGTTTTTCCAGGGAAACGGTGAAGACGGTTTGCACCTGGCTTACAGTTACGACGGAATGAAATGGGAAGCGCTGAACAACAATGAATCGTTTTTGAAACCGCAGGTGGGCAACGACAAACTCATGCGCGACCCGTGTATTATTTCCGGTCCCGACGGCAAATTCCACATGGTGTGGACGGTGAGCTGGAACGAAAAGGGAATCGGGTATGCCAGTTCGGAGGATTTGATCAACTGGTCGGAGCAAAAATACATTCCGGTGATGGAACACGAACCCACAGCCCGCAATTGCTGGGCGCCGGAAGTTTTTTACGATGACGCATCGGAGCAGTATATGATTTTCTGGTCCACAACTATTCCCGGCCGGTTTCCCCAAACCGAGGATTCAGGGGACGATGATTACAATCACAGGATGTATTATGTAACAACCAAAGATTTTGAAACCTTCAGTGAAACCCGGTTATTTTACGACCAGGGTTTCAATGTGATTGACGGCACGCTGGTAAAGGAAGAAGGGAAATACATTCTTTTCCTGAAAGATGAAACGCGGCACCCGGCCGAGAAAAATATCCGCGTGGCTACCAGCGACCGGCTTACAGAAGGTTACAGCAAAGCTTCGGAACCCATTACCGGCGATTACTGGGCCGAAGGCCCCACTCCGGTGAAAATTGGCGAACACTGGGTGGTGTATTTTGATAAATACATCGACCACAACATGGGGGCTGTGCGTTCCTCCGACCTCGAAAACTGGGAAGACATTTCCGACCAGATAAACTTCCCGGAAGGAACACGGCACGGAACGGTTTTTAAAGTGTCGGGGGAAATTTTTGAAAAACTTTTGAAAGAAACTCCTTAGTCATAGCCTCACTTTGAGTGAGACTATGACTTGTGGATATTCGGTAAGCTTTAACCAACTTCAATTTGTCTTTCATTTTTTTAGCTAAATTTGAAAAAAAATGGAATGTTATGAATTCTGAATCATTCATTGACAAAATATCAAAAACGATTCATCGCCAGGATCCTTCTGCTGATGCCATTTTGTTCGGTTCAAGAGCGAGAGGAGATTCACAGCCTGATTCAGATTGGGACGTAATTATTTTGGTTGATGAACCTAAAGTTACCAACGAAATAGAAGACAAATTTCGAGATGGGCTTTACGATCTTGAATTGGATTCCGGACAAATTATATCTGCATTTATCTATCCGAAGAAATACTGGAATTCCTTTTTAACATTTTCTCCATTATATCAAAATGTATCGAGGGAAGGAATAAAACTATGATTATTGAAAACCGGAATGATTATATTCATTACAGGTTTAACCGGGCCAAAGAATCTTTTGAAGAAGCTTTGATATTAGCTGGCAATAGCAAATGGAATGCATTTATAAATAAATAAGAATACCTTGGCAGAAATTGGAAAAATAAATACCCTGAACGTAGTTCGGGAAACGGAGAACGGGGTTTACCTCGATGGCGAAAACCTGGGCGAAATTTTAATGCCCCGCAAGTTTGTAACCGATGAGGTAAAAGCCAGTGAGCAGGCTACGGTTTTCGTCTATTCCGATTCGGAAGACCGGCTGGTGGCAACCACCGAAAACCCGCTGGCCATGGTGGGCGAATTTGCCTTTTTGAAAGTGATTGAAACCAACCGGTTCGGGGCTTTTCTCGACTGGGGCCTGCCCAAAGATTTGCTGGTGCCCATGAGCGAGCAAAAAGCAAAAATGGCGGAAGACAGACAATACCTGGTTTATGTCTTTCTGGATGAAAAAACCAACCGCATTGCAGCATCTGTAAAAATCGACAAGTTTCTGGACAATGTTCCTCCCGAATATGAAACCGGAGAAAAAGTGGGCCTGTTTATTGCCGAAGAAACGGAAATCGGTTACAAAGCCATTGTGAACAACCAGCACTGGGGGATTTTATATAAAAATCAGGTTTTCAGGCCGCTTTCGCCCGGTGAAACCCTGGAGGGGTTTGTCAATAAAATCAGAGACGACGATAAAATTGATTTACTGCTTGAAAAACCGGGCTACGGAAAAATAGACCCGATTTCAGAAAAATTGCTGGAAACACTGCGCGAAAACAACGGATTTTTGGCGTTAAATGATAAAACTTCACCCGATATTATTCAGGCTTTGCTGGGAATCAGCAAGAAGAATTTCAAAAAGGCTGTTGGAAATCTCTATAAGAAAAAGCTTATCGAGTTTAAATCCGATGGGATTAAGTTAATCGGATGATTGGCTTAATAGTTATTAGGCTGTCAAGGCAGTCGTCATAAAATAGTTTTAAACAGGTCTTCATCTGTTTGTTTTTCAGAAACAGAGTTTTATATTTGTAGTAAAAGTTACTTTTATTCATCTTAAACCTACTGAAAT
>JBMCIT010000270.1:0-2806 GCA_048616715.1 Tangfeifania sp.
ATCATCTCTTCATTTGCCTGTTTGTTCATACGCTGCCTGATTTCCTCACGCATCATCACAAGTTCGTTTTTTACTACCGGCGAAGTAATTTCAACGAAAAGGATTCCTCCCGACAAATAAATATTCCGGGTGTACCGGGCAATGGTTTTTCCGAGCAGCGATTCCCACGACTGCACCACATCTACTTCTTTCAGTTTGCGTTCCATTCTCATTTCGCTGATGTAGTCGCGCAAAACTTCGGCCAGTGATTGTGTGTTGCTTCTTCTCATTGTTTCAATTCAATTTGCCCTGAATTTACATTAAATATCCGGTAACCGGTATCAATTTTTTCAAGAATTATGTCGAGGTGTTCGCGGTTGGTGTCGGTCATGAAAATTTGTCCGAACTGTTCGTCCGACACCAGTTTTACAATTTGTTCCACCCGGCTGCTGTCCAGTTTGTCAAAAATATCGTCGAGCAGCAGAATGGGATTCATCCCGGATATTTCTTTGATAAAATCGAACTGTGCCAGCTTGAGCGCCACAAGGTAGGTTTTTTTTTGCCCCTGCGAACCGAGTTTCCGTATCGGGTATTTATCAATATTGAACACCAGATCATCCTTATGTATTCCGGCAGTAGTATGCTGCGCCATACGGTCTTTGGGCAGCGTTTCCTGCATCAGTTCAGCGAAGCTCCTGGTATATAAATCAGACTGATGCATCAATCCCACTTTTTCATTTCCCTGAGAAATGTATGTGTAATACCGCTGAAAAACCGGTATCAGTTTTTCCACGAATTTTTGCCGCTCGGAATGAATGCGGGTTCCGTATTCCATCAGTTGTTCGTCCCAAACCGAAAGCAGTTCCTGCTCAAAATACCGCTCTGCGGCAAACTGTTTCAGCAGGTTATTTCGCTGAAGCAGTGCCCGGTTGTATTTTAACAAATCGTCGAGGTAATTTTGGTTAAACTGGGAAATTACCCCATCCATGAATTTACGGCGTTCGTCGCTGCCGCCAAGAATCAAATTCACATCCGATGGAGTAATCATTACCAGCGGCAGCAAACCAATATGTTCGGCCAGGCGTTTGTAAATTTTCGAATTACGCTTGAACTGTTTTTTCTGGCCTTTTTTCAGTCCGCAGGTAATTGTTTCGTTTGAGTCGAACCGCTTGTAATTTCCGCTAAGCATAAAAAACTGCTCGTCGTGGTTGATGTTAAACTGATCGACAGCCGTAAAAAAACTCTTGCAAAACGACAGGTAATACACGGCATCCATCAGGTTGGTTTTCCCGGCACCGTTGTTTCCAATCAAACAATTCAGCTTAGGCGAAAATTCAACCTGAACATCTTTCAGATTCTTAAAATTTACAATTGAAACAGACTCGATGTACATTGTTTTTCCTCCATCAATCAACACACAAAACTAATTAAAAACAGCGATCAGCCACCGGCAGTTTAAAAAACCTTTTTTATAACAGACGGATGTTGATTAATATTCAAATTAAAGTTGCTATTTTCGGTGCTGTTTCTAAAAAAAAGCTATTTTTGCGGCACAATTTTGAAAACGAAGAACATGGCAAAGAAGAAAGCTCAACAAGATGACAATTTGCATGAACTTGAGAGCGCGTTAACAAAAACAGAGCGTTTTATAGAAGAAAACCAGAAACCGATTACCTACGCAGTTGGTGCACTTATTCTGGTAGTTGTTGCTTACCTGGGGTTTAACAAGTTTTACCTGGAACCCCGTGAAGAGGAAGCACAATCGCAAATGTTTATGGCGGAAAGCTATTTTGAAAAAGATTCTTTCAACCTGGCCATTAACGGTGATGGAAACTACCTCGGTTTTCTCGATATTATCGATGAATACGGAATGACCAAATCGGCCAATCTGGCAAATTATTACACCGGGATTTCATACCTGTACCTGGGGCAATATGAAGATGCACTGTATTACCTGAAAGATTTCGATACCAAGGATATCCTGCTCGGACCGGTTGCTGAAGGCGCCAAAGGTGATGCAGAACTGGAACTGGGAAATACCGATGCAGCATTGAAACACTACCGGAAAGCCTACACAATGAGCGATAACGAACTGACGTCGCCTGTTTATATGATGAAAGCAGCTAATTTGCTCGAGTCAATCGATGAACTGGAAGACGCACTCGCTATTTATAAAGAAATAAAAGAAAAATATCCCGACTCAAACGAAGGCCGGAATATTGAAAAATACATTTCGCGCGTTGAAATCAAATTGGGATAAAACCTTATTATTCATATATTTGAACCCCTCAATTTTGAGGGGTTTTTTATTTAAAAAAAATGGCAACAAAAGATTTATCGCAATACGACATTGAATCCGTCCCGTCAGCAGAAGATATGCGGTTTGGGGTTGTAGTAGCTGAATGGAACATCGAAATTACTTCTGCACTGGCCCGGGGAGCTGTAAGAACACTCAAAAAACACGGGGCAAAGGAAGATAACATTCATTTGATATTTGTGCCGGGAAGTTTTGAATTGCCGCTCGGTGCGCAATATTTTGCCGAACTCGAAAATGTGGATGCTGTTTTGCTGCTCGGTTGTGTTATCCAGGGCGAAACCCGTCATTTCGATTACATCTGCGACGGCGTAACCCGGGGAACAATGGATTTAAACCTGAAATACAACAAGCCTTTTATTTTTGGGTTGCTAACCACCAACAACGAACAACAGGCAAAAGACCGTGCGGGCGGAAAACATGGAAATAAAGGTGATGAAGCAGCCATTACAGCCATAAAAATGGTTCATCTGAAAAATTCATTTTCATCCTGAAAAAAAAGAAAGGGACTTG
>JBMCIT010000271.1:0-2804 GCA_048616715.1 Tangfeifania sp.
TGATCGAGGATTTCGGGCGATGGCGTATTTCTGAAAGCTTCGATGGTACTTTGCATCGATGAAATTTCGAGATAGTTGACAAACATATGAAGACCAACTGCTCCGAGACCTGTAACAAAATAGTAAATAAAAAAACGCCGCGAACCCCATACACTTTCCAGCACGCGCCCAAACATCCACAAAGCAAACATGTTAAAAAAGAGGTGGGCAATTCCACCGTGCATAAACATGTGTGTTACTATCTGGTGCAACATAAACCGTTCAGACCCGGGATAGTACATGCCCAGGTACCTCACCAAATCGATGCCGCTTGCTTGCAGAACCCAAGTAGCCAGCAATAAAAGCACATTAATAATAATGAGGTTTTTTACAACCGGTGGAATATTGCTCATTGCAGGTCGGTAATTCATTCTTCTGTTTTTTTTGATGATAACTTCTGCTAAGCTGCAATCTTTTCAAGAGAACAACCATCGACCGCAAAATGTTACCACGTTCGTTTTATATTTCAATATTTTGCTGACCTCCACAATTGGCAGGCCAATTTTAAAAAAAGCCTTTTTAAACGACAACTTGTCATTTATTAAACATTTTTTCGATGTCGTCCAGCGGCTGAATGGCCAGCACCTTTTTTCCTTCGGGTGAATAGTTGGGTGTGGCGCAGGCAAAAAGATTATCAATTAAATGATCGATTTCTTCCTGCTCAAGGTCGGTGCCATAATCGAGCGCCGACGCTTTGGCCAGCGAAATAGCTACCTGCTCTTTGGCTTTTGCGCGTGCATCAACCGGCGAATTTTTGAACTCTTCCAGCAACTTCTCCACAATTATTCCGGGTGATGAAACATCGAGTACACCCGGTGTTCCGTTCACCACAAAGGTATTTTTCCCGAATTCGCGAATATCGAAACCGAGTGAGAGCAAATCGTCGAGAATATCTTTCAACAAAGCGGCATCACCGGCATTCAGTTCAATGGTTTGCGGAAAAAGCTGTTGTTGACTGGCAACCGAATCCGACTTCAGCACTTCCATAAATTTCTCGAATAAAATCCGTTCATGGGCTCTTTTCTGATCGATTACCATTAAACCTGATTTCACCGGAGTCAATATATATTTTTGTTTGAGTTGAAGGACTTTCTTGCCGCTGTATCGTTCTTTTTTTTGTGAAGGTTGACTGATGTTTTCGCCAAAATTTATTTCAGGATCATCATTCGTTTTCATCTTTGCCCCAACATACAAATCTTCCCAATGCCCAGCATTCTCTTTTTCAAAACTGCTGCTTTGCCAACTGCCCGACGAAGCGGGTTTTTGCTGTTCAAAAGGATTGTAATCCGGATTCACTTTAATTTCCGGAAATGATCTTTCACCAGTCTCTTTTCCGGCTACCGGAATGTCGATACTTCCGCTTTGATCAAAATCGATGGAAGGTACTACATTGTGTTTTCCAAGCGATTCGCGCACGGCAGCATGAATTATCTGCCAGATAGCACGGTCGTTTTCAAATTTAATTTCTGTTTTTGTAGGGTGAACATTGATGTCGATGCCTGCGGGATCGAGCTCGAGAAATAAAAAATAGGAGGGAAAAGTATCTGCGGGCAGCAGTTTTTCGTAGGCCTGCATCACAGCTTTATGGAAATAAGGATGCCGCATGTATCGTTTGTTGACAAAGAAAAACTGCTCTCCCATTGTTTTGCGGGCAAATTTTGGCTGGCCGGCATAACCGGTAATTTTTACAAGACTGGTATCTTCCTGAACCTGCACCAGGCTCTGGTTGATGCTTTTCCCGAAAATATCAACAATCCGCTTTCGGTAATTGGTTTTGCCCAATTCGTAAAGCGGCGAATAATTGTGGAAAAATGAAAACTGAATCTCAGGGTTCGGAATTGCTATGCGCTGAATTTCATTAATAATATGCTTGAGTTCGGTAGTGTTGCTTTTTAAGAATTTACGGCGCGCCGGAACGTTAAAAAAAAGATTTTTTATTTCGAGTGTTGTTCCGTTGTTGCAGGCAACCGGCTCCTGTTTTTTTACTTCAGAACCTACAATGTGCAACAATGTCCCCACTTCATCTTCCACTCTTTTGGTACGCAGTTCAACGTCGGCTATGGCGGCAATCGATGCCAGTGCCTCTCCGCGGAAACCCATTGTGCGGATACAAAACAGGTCGTTGGCCGAAAGAATTTTCGAAGTGGCATGTCGTTCAAAAGCCATCCTGGCATCGGTGGGCGACATTCCGCAACCGTTATCGGTAATTTTAATCAGGGTCCTGCCGGCATCCTTTATATGGATAGTAATTTCGCTGGCGCCTGAATCGAGCGCATTCTCAACCAGCTCTTTCACAACCGAAGCCGGCCGCTGAATTACTTCACCTGCGGCAATCTGGTTGGCTACTGCATCGGGTAATAACTGGATTATATCACTCACTAAGCAAAAAAATCAGAATAAAAGAATAAATAAAAAATTAACCCTAAAATCATTATCAGGATGATTAACCGTGTGTTGGATGCCCTGCGGGCTTTCTCCGTGGTTTTGGAATGACCGCCCTGTGCCCTGCGGAATTGTCCTTTAATATTTGGTTTGAATGGTTTTCCATCATCTTTTTTTTCATCGAAGATTCCCATCTCTTCCTTTATCCTTCTTTCCCGCTCATCGCGTTCCTCCTTGTCCGGATCATAAAACCTTGGATTAATGTGGAACTTTTTAGTTCCCGGAGTATGAAAAAAACGCCCTATCATATTTACTTATTTATATTTAAACACAAAGATAATGTTTATTCAACAAAATTTGTTCCACACAAAAAAAGTCTGGTT
>JBMCIT010000272.1:0-2804 GCA_048616715.1 Tangfeifania sp.
TTAATTATTCCAGTCGTTTTTCCCAAAAGTAATTGGGTGGATCACACTCTTTATAACCTGCTTTTTTGTAAAGTTTCTGAGCTTTGTAATTGTCGTGGCTCACCTCGAGGTTTATACGGCAATATCTGTTTTGAGCAGCATATTCGGCTATTTTTTCAAGTAGAAAAAGCCCGACTCCCTGTTTTCTGAAATCAGGCGAAACAACAAAATCGTGAATATTAATCAGTGGTTTTGCTTTCCATGTCGAAAAATTCAGGTTGCAATTGGCCAGCGCTGCATAGTTATCGCCAATTTGAACAAAAAAACCGATATAACCTGAGTGCTTCTTCAGCCCTTCAATTATTTTGGGACCGAGATGATCGGGCATCGGTTCGCCAAGACCAATGCCATCGGCCATGTATTCATTTAACAATTTTAATAAATGCCTGCAATGTACCGCATTATCCAAATCAACCTGAACAAATTCTTTTTTCGCCATCCTTTTTTAACCTGATTAATTCGCTAAAAGGGCAATATTATATTTTTTTTCCGGCTTTCAATCTTCTTTATCTGATTTTAAAGCAATGGAATTGATTGTTGAGGCTGCACTTTTTTCAGATTTATTGTGAAAAAATTCATAATGCGATCAAAAAAGATGTATTTTCGTTTCATAAATCAAAAGAAAGAATTGTGTCGAAAAATCTGGTAATTATACCTACCTATAACGAAAAGGAAAATGTGGAGAAAATGGTGCGAAAAGTATTTTCGCTTCCAACACCGTTTCACTTGTTAATTGTTGAAGACAATTCGCCCGACGGCACAGCAGAAATTGTTAAAACCCTTCAGAAAGAATTTCCGGAACAGCTTCATATTCTGGAAAGAAAAGGCAAACTGGGGCTGGGTACCGCTTACATAGCAGGTTTTAAATGGGCGCTGGAGCGCGACTATGAATACATCTGCGAAATGGATTGCGATTTTTCGCACAACCCCGATGATTTGGTACGGCTCCAGAAAGCAGTGGAAGAGGGTGCTGATCTGGCAATCGGCTCGCGTTACATTTCCGGAATCAATGTAGTGAACTGGCCATTGGGCCGCGTTTTGATGTCGTATTTTGCATCGGTATACGTAAGAGTTGTGACCGGTATGGACGTTCGCGACACCACTGCCGGGTTTAAATGTTACCACCGCCGGGTTTTGGAAACGATAGACCTGGATAAAATAAAACTGGTTGGCTACGGATTCCAGGTAGAAATGAAATTCACCGCCCATAAATTCGGATTCAAAATAATTGAAGTCCCCATCATTTTTATCGACCGCCAGGAAGGAACTTCCAAAATGAGCGGCGGTATTTTTAATGAAGCATTTTGGGGCGTGCTGAGAATGAAAATCAGAAGCTGGTTTAAAAAGTATGAAAGAGCAGAGGAAAACTAAACTACGTATATAAACAGAATTAAATTTGGAAGGCTGCAATTGCAGCCTTTTTTCCTGCAGAAATGTTATTCAAGAAGGAATACATTAACTTTGCAACAAAAGCGGAATTATGAAAACACTTATAAAAAACGCCACCATTATTAATGAAGGCTTAAAATTTAAAGGAAGCGTACTAATAAGCGATAAGATAATCAAAAAAGTTTTCCCGCATAAAACTCCTGATAACCTCGACTTAAAAAACACAGAAGTAATTGATGCCGAAGGCTTGTACCTCTTGCCGGGCGTTATCGACGACCAGGTGCATTTTCGCGAGCCCGGGCTCACCCACAAAGGCGAAATAGCTACCGAAAGCCGGGCGGCTGTGGCAGGCGGCATAACCACTTATATGGAAATGCCCAACACCAAACCGCAGGCAGTAACACAGGAATTGCTCGAAGAAAAATACCAGCGGGCGGCAGAGGTTTCGCCGGCCAACTACTCATTTTACATGGGCGCTACCAACGATAACCTCGGCGAGGTGCTGAAAACCGATCCGGCCAAAATTTGCGGCATTAAAGTGTTCATGGGTTCTTCCACCGGAAATATGCTGGTTGACGACCAGGAAACCCTTTCCGAAATTTTCAAAAATTCGCCCACTTTGGTTGCCACCCATTGCGAAGACGAAGCGACCATTCAGAAAAATTCAGAAATTGCCCGGAACCGTTACGGCGAAAATGTTCCCATGTCGCGCCACTGCCACATCCGCAGCGATGAAGCCTGTTACAAATCATCGTCGAAAGCCATTGAACTGGCTTCGAAATTTGATACCCGGCTGCATATTCTGCATTTGTCGTCTGCGAAAGAAATGAGCCTTTTCAGTCCAGGCAAAGTTTCTGACAAGAAAATAACGGCTGAAGTATGCGTCCATCACCTCTGGTTCGACGAGCGGGACTACATAACAAAAGGCACCCTCATAAAATGGAACCCATCGATAAAATGTATTTCAGACAAAGAAGCGCTTTGGGATGCATTGCTGGCAGATAAACTCGACGTGATTGCCACCGACCATGCACCACACACCCGGGAGGAAAAAAATAACACGTACTTTAAGGCTCCTTCGGGTGGACCACTTGTGCAGCATTCGCTGGTGGCCATGCTGGAAATGACCAAAAAAGGTTCGATTCTGATAGAAAAAGTGGTTCAGAAAATGTGCCACGCGCCGGCCGATTTATTCCGCATCGACCGCCGCGGTTACATTCGCGAAAATTACTTTGCCGACCTGGTTTTGGTAGCCCCCAACAACAGCTGGAAAGTTTCAAAAGAAAACATTCTTTACAAATGCGGCTGGTCGCCGTTTGAAGGACAGGAGTTTTCGCACCGTGTAGTTACTACTTTTGTAAATGGGCAGAAAGCTT
>JBMCIT010000273.1:0-2803 GCA_048616715.1 Tangfeifania sp.
TGGTTCAAACGCATCTTTAATCTGTTATTTTACTTATACCTTTTAACTTTCCCATAAGAATGTATATGAATTTGATATCATATCCGGGACAAAAATAATAATATTTCTTGATTTTTGGTTTGTTTTCAATAAAAAATGTATAAGTTTGCAATTAAAATGTATAATTATTCAAAATGAAGAACAGGGTTCAGCGTCAACTGGAAATACGAAAAATTATATCGAAAAATAAAGTTCACAGCCAGGAAGAATTGCTCGCTGCTTTGAAACAAAAAGGGTATGATATGACGCAGGCAACGCTAAGTCGCGATTTAAAATTTTTGCAGGTGGCCAAAGTACCCCACCCGGTGAAAGGTTATGTTTACGAGATGTCCGACAACGGACTGGCTCAGAAAAAACCGAAACAACTCAGGGAAAATTACCTGGCCGACGGTTTTATGAGTCTGCAGTTTTCAGGAAATATGGCTGTAATGAAAACATTGCCTGGTTATGCCAGCAGCTTTGCGGCTGTAATAGATGGTGCCGGGCAATGGGAAATCCTGGGAACAATTGCCGGCGACGATACCATATTGATTATTCAGCGGGAGGGAACCACAAAAAACGATTTGATAAATGCGCTGGTGTCTATAATGCCAAAATTGAAAAACAAGTTGTATTAGAGAATGAAAGAGTTGAAAAATATAAAAGTCGAGGTTGCGGGGGAGAAGCATGTAAAATATGTTGAGGTAATTAATGATGCAATCGATGAAGCTTCAAAACAACGGGGGACGGGAATTGCCCGTCGCTCGAATGAATACCTTTCTGCGAAAATAACCGAAGGAAAGGCAATTATTGCGTTGGCTGATGAGAAATTTGCCGGTTTTTGTTACATCGAAACCTGGGGAAATAAAGGATTTGTCGCCAATTCAGGATTGATTGTAGTTCCTGAATTCCGGGGTTACGGCCTGGCAAAAGAAATCAAGCGCAAAGCATTTCAGTTGTCGCGAAAAAAATATCCAAATGCCAAAATATTTGGCTTAACCACCGGCCTGGCTGTGATGAAAATCAATCACGAACTGGGATACCGTCCGGTAACTTTTTCAGAATTAACCGATGAGGATTCTTTCTGGGAAGGGTGTAAAGGATGTGTGAATTATGATATTTTACAGCGCATGGAGCGCAGTAAATGCTTGTGCACCGGCATGTTGTACAATCCGGAATGGGAGAAGACAACCAAGGCGGGGCCTATCCGGAAACGCAGTTTGATGGATGTTGTACAGAAATTAAAACCTAAAAACGGGTTTAAAAAACAAAAATCGGAATCAGTAAAAAATGAAGGAAAAACAAAAGAGTGACAGGGTGTCAATTTTTTGAATTAAACAGCAGATTAATAATCACTCAATAAATGAATAGTTTTTTTATTGGACTCTGACACTGCTGTCACTCTTTTTAAAAAATAATTATGAGCAAAAAATTAGTACTCGCGTTTAGTGGCGGGCTCGATACATCGTTTTGTGTAAAATATTTGAAAGAAGAAAAAGGATATGAAGTTTACACAGCCATAGCCAATACCGGTGGTTTTTCAGATGATGAATTGAAAAACATTGAAAAAAAGGCATTCCGGCTGGGGGCTAAAGCGCATGAAACAATTGATGTTACCAACGAATATTACAACAAATGCATCCGTTACATGGTATACGGAAATGTATTGCGAAATAATACATACCCTGTTTCGGTGAGTTCTGAGCGGGTTTTCCAGGCAATTGCAATTATTGAATACGCCAAAAAAATCGGTGCCGAATACATTGCTCACGGGAGTACGGGCGCCGGAAACGACCAGGTGCGTTTCGATCTCACCTTCCAGGTTTTGGCGCCTGAGATTGAAATTATTACGCCCATTCGGGATTTGAGTTTGAGCCGCAACGAAGAAATTGAATTTCTCAAAAAATACGGGGTGGAAGAGGATTTCGAAAAAATGCAGTATTCGGTCAACCAGGGAATTTGGGGAACCAGCGTAGGTGGAAAAGAAACATTGACTTCGTCAAAAGGATTGCCAAATGAAGCTTTTCCGAGCCAAATGGAAGCAGAGGGAGAAAGAAACGTTGAGCTGGGGTTTGAAAAAGGTGAATTGAAAACCATCGACGGAAAGTCATTTAAAAACGGCCCCGAAGCCATTCAGGCGCTGGAAAATATTGCTTCCCGTTTTGCCATTGGCCGCGACATTCATGTGGGCGATACGATTATAGGCATAAAAGGCCGCGTTGGTTTTGAAGCAGCAGCTCCGCTTTTGATAATTAAAGCACATCATTTGCTCGAAAAACATACCCTCACCAAATGGCAGATTTACTGGAAAGAACAACTGGCTAACTGGTACGGAATGTTTTTGCATGAAGCCATGTACCACGAGCCGGTAATGCGGAACATAGAAACTTTCCTGGAAGCCACCCAGGAAAATGTAACAGGAAAAGTATTTGTCAAACTAAAACCTTACCATTTTGAATTACAGGGAATTCAATCGGAACACGATTTGATGGATTCCGGGTTTGGTGAATACGGCGAAACAGTGAACGCCTGGTCGGCCGACGATGTGAAAGGTTTTACAAAAATCCTTTCCAATTCGCTGAAAATTTACAATTCAGTCAACAAAAAGATTTAATTATTCATGATAAAAGCCGGAATTATAGGAGGCGCCGGTTACACAGCCGGCGAGTTGCTGAGGATTTTGTTGTATCATCCTGAAGTGGAAATCAGTTTTGTGCAGAGTTCGAGCAATGCCGGAAACCTGATTTCTGACGTACATTCTGATTTATTGGGAGAAACCGATTTG
>JBMCIT010000274.1:0-2800 GCA_048616715.1 Tangfeifania sp.
TCGTTAATTTTGAATCCAAATAGAACGATATCATGAAAACAGCCATATTTCCCGGGTCTTTCGATCCGTTTACAATCGGCCACGAGTCGATTGTCAGGCGGGCGCTGCCTATGTTCGATAAAATCATAATAATGATTGGTTTTAACGCCAATAAAAAGTCGTTTTTTTCACTCGAAAAAAGGTTGAAATGGATCAATCAGATTTTCGGCACGGAAGAAAAAATTGAAGTACAGGTGCATGAAGGGCTTACCGTTGATTTTTGCAAAGAGGTGGGGGCCAAATATATATTGCGCGGGCTTCGCACTTCTTCCGATTTTGAGTACGAACGTGCCATTGCCCAGGTAAATAAAAAAATGCACCCTGAAATTGAAACGGTATTCCTGCTTACCCTGCCTGAACATACACCGGTAAATGCAACCATAATCCGCGATATTGTTTTTCATGGCGGCGATGCCAGCATGTTTCTTCCTTCAGGGCTCGACCCGAAAGAGTTTACACCCGATAAGGAAAATTAATATGTGCCAAAAAAGAATATTCAGTATTATATTATTATTTCTGATTTCAGTTTTGCCTGCAATTGCAACGGTTATTATTAAAGGCACTAATCATGATTACGCAGGGAAAGAACTGAAATTTTTCAGGTATACAGATCCTGTTACAAAAGGAAAAATTCAGGCTTTTATACTTAAACCGGATGATGAAGGGCATTTTAGTGTTGAAGTTGAAGTTTCCGAACCAACTTTTGTTTTTTCTGAATTTGGAATATACCGGGGCCTGCTGTTTCTCGAGCCCAAAAAAAACATTCAGCTTCTTCTCCCCCCGTGGCGCGAAAAATCGTTTGCCGACCAGAAAAATCCGTTTTTCCAGCCGGTGGAATTTTGGTTTGCTACCCAACAGGGTGATTGCCTGAATGATCGGATCGCTGCATTCGATACAAAATTGAATCAACTTACCGATAAATATTTTAACCAACTCTATTTTAGCCAGTCAAAGGCTTATTATGACACAATCAAAACGCTGATAAACAAAGAGTTTGAAGAAATAGATTCGCCCGTTTTTAATTCGCACAAAACATTAAAACTGCAGGCGGTCAGGGCCGATGCCTTCCGGTTGAATCCTGCCGCATTTTCAGAGGTTTTTATGACAACCGATCCACAATTCCACACTCACCGGGCTTTTATGGAGTTGTTTGACAAAACTTTTGACAATAGGCTCAGTTTTGAAATTAAAAAAGTGGATAATGCCCGGTTAATTGAAGCTGTGGACCGTATGAATATCAGTTTTCTTTTACAATTTACAGAGGAAAATTACGGATTGAAAAGCCCGGTAACTGAACTGGCTTTATTAAAAATGCTTCACGACGGTTTTTATTCGGGCGATTTTCCGAAAAAAGCAATTGTCGGCATTTTGTCATCCGGTAAATTACAGAACAATTCAAATCCAAAAATTGCAGCCGTTGCAAAAAATGTAAAAGATAAACTGGATTTTATGTTACCGGGCAGCCAGGCTCCGGTTATTTGCCTGAAAAATACGGATGGAAATAAAACCTGCACTGACCGCAACAACGATAAATTCAAATATTTTGTTTTTGCCGACACGGAAATGGTGGTTTGCCAGGAGCAACTGAAATACCTGTCGAAAATTGAAGAAAAATTCAGCGACCACCTTGAAATTTATGTCATTCTTCGAAAAACCGACCCGACTGAAATGAAAATGTTTCTCAACGGGCAGAACATTTCGGGAGTACACCTGGTAGACGAAAACGGTGAATATATTGAAAGATACCGGATTAAATCGTTTCCGGTTTGTGTATTGTTGAATGAAAATCATGAAGTAGTATACTCACCAGCCCAGGCGCCGCTCGATGGGTTTGAACAGCAGTTTGGAAAATACCTGCAGCGCAAACTGTTTGAAAAACAGCGCAATCAGGGCCGGTAAATCTGAAAAATCGGTTTCAGGTTGGCATAAGTGTTTTGAAGCACCTCATTCAAATCATTTAGCGCAACCCATTTCACTTCCGAAATATCCTCTTCGGTTTGGGGAGTTCCCGTCAGTTTTCCGTTATAATTCATTTCAAACCAGTATGTTTTTTTTAAAACCCATTTTTCCTTTTTGCCGGGCGCTAAATAAATATGAAAAGTGGGAGGCAGCATTTTATCGATTTTATGACCTGTTATACCACATTCTTCGGCAACTTCGCGCACAGCAGCAATTTCAGGCGTTTCGCCTTTGTCGGTTTTTCCTTTGGGAAGGTCCCACTTTCCTCGCCGGTAAATTACCAGCAATTTCCCTTTGGAAATAACTGCACCCCCGGCTGCTTCGATAAGCTTGAAAGCTGATGTAAATATCCCGAAAAATTTATCCGGTTCAGGGTGAAGTAAAACCACCTCTTTTGACGAACTGGCTTGGAATGATTGAAACCATTTTTTCACTTCCTTTTTTCCGGCGTTTTCATCAAAATAAACCGAGGGTTTATTAATTGTTATTTTCCCGGAAGCCCCGATTTTAATCAACCTGTCATTCAGAAAAACTTTATACATTTGCTCCATATTTAAAACATCTTTTTATTTGAGATTATGGAAAATACACAAACGGAAGTTAGCAAAAAACTTTTAGCGTTAAATACTATAAAAATTCAGCCGGAAATTCCATTCACCTGGGCTTCGGGCTGGAAGTCACCCATTTATTGCGACAACCGCAAAATTCTATCCTATCCCGAAACGCGTACATTCATTCGCGACAAATTTGCTGAAATTATCCGGAAAAAATACCCGCAGGCCGAAGTAATTGCAGGTGTGGC
>JBMCIT010000275.1:0-2796 GCA_048616715.1 Tangfeifania sp.
TTTTTCAGAATATTTCCGATAGTTCCATCTCCGGTTTCAGCCAGAAAGTTTTTAAACCGGCTTTTTGAGCTCCCAGAATATTTTTCTCCAAATCATCTATAAAAAGAGTCTCCTCCGGATTTACCCCTGAGAATTCAATAACTTTTTGGTAGGAAGTTAAATCGGGTTTGCGGTCATGAATTTCATGCGAATAATAATCCTTTAAAAAAAGCGACGGAAATTCGATTCCGTGTTTCGATTTAAATTGTTTGTGCAGTTTTTGAATATGAATTTCATTGGTGTTGCTGAAAAGATAAACATTGTATTTTTTGCTCAAATCCTGAACAATTTTAACTCTTTTCGGAGGGATTTCCAGAATCATGGCTGCCCAGGCATCATCAATCTGCTGGTCGGTTGCATCGGGATTATTTAATATTTCCCGGATTTTCTGCCTGAAAAGCGAAGCTGAAATTTTCCCGGTTTCCAGTTCATAAAAAACAGGATCGGAATAAGCCTGCTTTTTGTCTACCACTTTATCGTTGAGCCCTAATTTTCTGAAAGCCTCGATTGATGCATCGAAATTTAGGTCCAGTAAAACATTTCCCAAATCGAAAATGATATTTTTTGTGGAGATGAGATCAATTTTCATTTATTATTTTTAGCCTCGAAAATAAGAAATTTAATACCGGAGAATGAAAATTAATGGAAAACATTATCATACTATTTGGTTAAATAAAGATGATCCGAAAATTGTTCAGGTAATCGACCAGCGCAGGTTGCCGTTTCAGTTTGAAGTATTCGATTTAAAAAATGTGGACGATGCATTTTTTGCCATCAAAGAGATGGTGGTACGCGGTGCTCCGCTGATTGGCGTAACTGCGGCTTACGGAATGTACCTGGCAGTAGTAAATTTTGATGGAAACAACATTGAAGAACAAATTAATAAATCTGCTGAATATTTAAAATCGGCCCGGCCCACTGCGGTCAACCTGGCTTTTGCAATAGATGAAATGGTGGATTTTATTCACAAAAATTCAGGAGAATCGGATCTTGTTCAAAAAACACGCGACAAAGCGAATTCTTTTAAAGAAGAAGAAATCCGGTATGGTGAAAAAATCGGGGAGCACGGACTGAAAATTATTGAAGAAATTTATCAGAAAAAAAAAGAACCGGTAAATATTTTAACGCACTGCAATGCAGGTTGGCTCGCCTGCATCGACTGGGGAACTGCTACCGCTCCCATTTACAAAGCCCACAGGAAAGGTATTCCTGTGCATGTGTGGGTAGATGAAACCCGTCCGCGAAACCAGGGGGCCCGGCTTACAGCTTATGAACTCGGTGAAGAAGGAGTTCCGCACACTGTTATTGCCGACAACACCGGCGGGCACTTAATGCAGCATGGAAAAGTTGATTTGGTGATTGTGGGCAGCGACCGGACAACGTCTACCGGCGATGTAGCCAATAAAATCGGGACCTATTTAAAAGCGCTGGCTGCAAAAGACAACGGTGTGCCGTTTTATGCAGCGCTGCCGTCGTCTACATTCGACTGGAAAATTGAGGATGGTCTCCGGGAAATCCCGATTGAAGAACGGGGTTCTGATGAAGTTGCCAAAATCGAAGGATGGAAAGATGGCCAAATTGTTGAAGTCCGGCTGGTGCCTGAAAACAGTCCGGTTGTGAATTTCGGGTTCGATGTAACACCTTCGCACCTGGTTACCGGTTTGATTACCGAACGCGGAGTTTGCAAAGCCAGTAAAGAAAGTATCCTGAAACTGTTTCCTGAAAAAAATAAAAATGATGAATAAAATTGCAATTATTGGCGGAACCGGGCTGGAGGATCCATCAATTCTGAAAAATCCCGGGGAAATTGAAGTTGACACACCTTTCGGGAAACCATCTTCTACTTTTAAAACCGGGGAAATTGAAGGTGTCGAAGTTTTTCTTCTTTCGCGACACGGGCGCGACCACTCACTGCCACCGTCGCAGGTAAATAACCGGGCCAATATCTGGGCAATCAATACTCTCGGCTGCAAGCATATTTTAGCCACAACCGCCTGCGGTAGTTTACGTGAGGAGATCAAGCGCGGCGACATTGTCATCCCTGACCAGTTTATCGATTTTACGCGCCACCGGAAAGTTACTTTTCACGAAACTTTTGAAAAAGGAACCCTGCAACACGCACCTATGGCCGACCCGTTTAATGAAGAAATGCGTGCTTTGCTGATTGAAAAAGCCAAAGAACTGAAACTCGGTTTTCATCCCAAAGGGACAGTTATTACCATCGAAGGCCCAAGATTTTCTACCAGGGCTGAATCGAAGATGTTCCGTGCCTGGGGGGCCGATGTGATTAACATGTCTACAGCCCCTGAGTGTATATTGGCGAATGAATTGGGAATTTTTTACACAACAATTGCCCTCAGCACCGATTATGATTGCTGGAAAACCGATGAGGAAGCGGTGACCTGGAACGAAGTGCTGAAAGTTTTTAATCAAAATGTTGAGCAGGTTATTCGCTTATTAACCTTTACAATTTCTGCCATTAAATAAATTCATCCTGATTATTAAAAGTTGTTGACATCCTGTAATTATGCTGTAGAATGTTTCTTTGAAATATTTATTGGCATAAACTTTGTAATAATTTATGTAGTTTATTTGCTGACAGCATTTTACCGTTCAGTTAATACTATATAAATTCAGCCATCTTGCTTCGTTGGCTTTTAATTCCCGGCGGTATCTTTAAAGGTACCGCCTTTTTTTGCGTTTTTTTTGAATGAAAACGATTCCGTAAAAAGTTACAGTCCTGATTTTTCTTTCCAC
>JBMCIT010000276.1:0-2787 GCA_048616715.1 Tangfeifania sp.
CTTACCGAAGAGCAGCAGGAAATTGCACGGGCAATCAACCGTCGTACCGAATTCCGGGTGCTTTCCACCGATTTCATTGAGCGTTTTGATGCTGAACCGGATCAATAAACCAGAGAAATCTTTAATTATTCTTTTGCACAAACTGCTTTTTGTTCCGGTTTCCTTTTTTGTTGCTCCGGCGTTTGTTTTTTCTGCGTTTTTTGTTGGTGCTTTGGTCCTCGAACCGGTCAATCCTTTCAGTATTTAAAGCTTCCCAGCCGGTCTCTTTTGCTTTGTCATCAATTTTCGGTGTAATTTCCGGTTTCTGACCACGTTTGTTTTTCTGAATAATATCTTTCACTTCTTTCAGCGAAAGTTTGAAGGTTGCCCCTGAATTACCGGAATCGTAGGCAAACCAGATTTCCTTTCTCAGGTAATCGGTACTGATGGGTTTGGCAATGCCGTTTGCCGTTTCCAGGTAAAGCAACTGTTCCGGGAATTCTTTTCTTGACTCGATGTACATATCCAGTTCGTAAAGCAGGCAGCATTTCAGCTTTCCGCAGGCACCGGCCATTTTTTGTGCCGATGGCGAAAGTCCCTGCTTCAGGGCCGCGTCCGAAGTAATACTGGAAAAGTCGGTACGCCAGCTCGAGCAGCAAAGTTCGCGCCCGCACGACCCGATTCCCCCAACAAGTCCAGCTTCCTGGCGGGCCCCAATCTGCTTCATCTCAACTTTAACATTGAACTCGCGGGCATATTTTTTTATCAGTTCCCTGAAATCCACCCGTCCATCGGCAATGTAATAGAAAATGGCTTTTCTTCCGTCGCCCCGAAATTCCACATCGCCAATTTTCATTTCCAGTCCCAAGTCTCCTGCAATTTGCCTCGAACGAATCAGGGCTTGCTTTTCTCTGTTTCTCGCCTCTGTCAGTATGCTGAGATCATTATCTGTAGCTTTGCGGAAAACCTGATGGATGGTGTAGCGTTTGGTATTTTTTATTTTCCGGCTGAACTGTTTTTCAGCCAGGTAGCCGGTTAGTGTCACCTCTCCCGTGTCGTGTCCGGGTGAGGTGGAAACCACTACTTTGTCACCGCGTTTCAGGTTAAGGTTATCGGTATTTTTATAAAATTCTTTTCGTGTCGATTTAAATTTCACCTCCACAATATCGCTTTGCGACGCTGTGTCCGGCAAATCGTTCAGCCAGTCGTAAGCATCGCCTGCCTGTCCCGAAATTGAATTATTAAATGAACATCCTGTACAACTCATATCTTCCCCTCCTTAAATAATTCCGGGTGCAAAGATTGAAAAAAAGATTGAATTGTCCTTAAATTGAAGAATTATTTTCTAAAAAGCTGTGTCCTGGTGGTTTTTTTATTCTGTGCAAAGGCTGCAAAATTAAAGGAATATCAAGTTTGCAAATTCTATAACCGTAAAAATTTAGTACAAAAATTTATGGTTGACCATAAAAATTTAGTATAAAAATTTACGGTCAACCATAAAAATTTGTATTTTTGATAAAAAAATAATCATGATTTACCGGTATATTCAAAAAGAATGTTTGAATCATTTGAGAAAAAGCAGGAAAGTAATGCTGATTTATGGTCCCAGGCAGGCCGGAAAAACAACACTGGTGAAAAACATTCAGGAAGAAACGGGTTTGAAGGTATTGTATATTTCAGCAGATTTTAGCAAGAATGAAAATCTTTTGATGCAGCGTGACTTAAAAGTTTATTCTGATCTCACGGAAGGATACCAGCTTTTAATTATTGACGAAGCCCAACGTGTGCCGGATATCGGATTGGTTTTAAAAATTATGTATGATGAAATGCCGCACCTTAAAGTTATTGCAACCGGTTCATCATCATTCGATTTGGCAAACAGCACTTCGGAACCGTTAACAGGTCGCAAACGTATTTTTCATCTGCTTCCTTTTTCGGTAGAAGAAATTGCCGGTGGGATGAATAAGTATGAATTTGATGAACAGTTGGAAAATTTGCTGATTTACGGATTGTACCCTGAAGTTTATACAAGCGGCAAAAATGAAAAAGAGGAAATTCTGGAAGACATTAGTGAATCATATCTTTTTAAAGATGTTTTGCAATTGACAACAGTTAAATATATCGCAAAAATCAGAGATTTACTTCGCCTGATAGCTTTTCAGGTCGGGCAGCAGGTTTCCATTCATGAGTTAACCAATAAACTGGGAATTAATCGCGAAACAGTTGAACGCTACATCGATTTACTGGAAAAGGCATTTGTTATTTTCCGGTTGCCCGCTTTCAGTCGTAATCCGCGAAACGAAGTTTCCAAAATGGATAAAATCTATTTTTACGACAATGGCATACGAAATATCTTAATCGACAATTTTAAACCGCTTAATTTGAGGACAGATGTCGGACACCTTTGGGAAAACTTCATTGTTGCAGAACGCAGAAAACAAATTTTATATCACAGAATGAATGTGCGCCCTTATTTTTGGAGAACTTATTCTGGTGCAGAAATAGATTATGTGGAAGAAACCCGGAATGGTCTTTTGGGGTATGAAATAAAAATGAATAAAGATAAGTTCAGAATTCCCAAGGCCTGGAAAACTGAATACAGAGCAGAATTAAAATTGATCAACCGCGATAACTTCCTTGACTTTTTGTTGAAAAATAATGATTGAACAGCGGGGCAATATTTTTCCTTCATTCTTCAAACCACTATCTTTGTTTCCCAATGAAAGAATCGAAAAAATACGTGGAAACGCCTCTGATGAAGCAGTATTACAAAATCAAGGACAAACATCCCGATGCTGTATTGCTTTT
>JBMCIT010000277.1:0-2784 GCA_048616715.1 Tangfeifania sp.
CCAGTCATCGTTTTCACGAATTAACTGCTCGAGTTCTTCAACTGCATCTTCGTAAGGAATGTGGCGTTTCACCGGTTGCAATCCTTTGTAAAGCGTTACTTTGTTGACGCCGGCACCCACAAACCCGTAATCCACATCGCCCATTTCGCCGGGACCGTTTACCACGCATCCCATAATTCCGATTTTCAAATGATTGAGGTGTTTGAAATGCTCTTTTACTTTCAATGTGGTTGCATGCAGATCGAAAAGTGTGCGGCCGCATCCGGGACACGAAATAAACTCTGTTTTGGTTGTCCGCATCCGGCTGGCCTGCAAAAGCCCAAAACTCAAATCTTTCAGTTCGGTAAACGTAATGCTGTCATTCGAAATGCAGATCCCGTCGCCGTAACCGTCGATGAGCAACCCACCCAAATCGCAGGATGCTTTTATCTGTAAATCTTCAAGATTGGATTTTTCATACCTCCTGTAAAGAATGACCGGTACTTTCCAGATGTGCGTTTCAAGGCACATAAAAAACGCCCGCAGTTCCGCCATCGGGTTTTTATTGAAGCTTTCCAGAATCAGCACGGTTTTGCGCGTCTGTTTCAGCTTCATCATAATTTCAGGATTAATCTCCATAAAGCGGTCGAATTCCATTTTATTGGTGCGGATAAATTTCATCCGTCCCCAGCGCGTACTTTCAAAAAGGTACTCCTCCAGCGAAATAATCGGATAACTTTCTCCTTTGATATCCAGAATTTTATTTCCTGATAAAAAATAATCGGGGACCAGTTTCCCCCGCACGGGAATCATTTCGTTGAGGCTTCTTTCTCCCAAATCGGCAACAACAACCGGCAGCTCTTCTCCACCCATATTCAGCACAGGCCGCGTAGAACGCCGCTCGTATTCAAACGGGTTGGTTTGTGCAAAAAGTGTTGCCGAAATCGGTTCGTGATCGCGAAAAGATTTAAAATGATCAACCAGTTTTTGCGCCACCGGAATTTCTTTCACCGGGTCTTCGGTCAGTGAAACGCGAATGGTATCCCCGATTCCGTCGGCCAGCAGCGCACCGATTCCCACTGCCGATTTGATGCGGCCGTCTTCGCCTTCACCGGCTTCGGTAACACCGAGATGAAAAGGGTATTTCATGTCCTCGAGCCGCATTTTGTAATTCAGCAAACGCACGGTGTAAACCATCATCCGTGTGTTGCTCGATTTGATGGAAACCACCACATCGTTAAAACCGGCTTTCCGGCAAATGCGTAAATATTCCAGCACCGATTCTGCCATCCCTGAAGGTGTATCGCCGTAGCGGCTCATCACCCTATCGGAGAGTGATCCGTGATTGGCCCCAATGCGCAGTGCGGTATTTGTTTTTTTCAGATGATTCAGAAACGGAATAAACTTTTCTTCAATTTTCTGAAGTTCAATTTTATATTCTTCGTCGCTGTAAATTTTACGGCTGAACTGTGCGCGTTTGTCGTAAAAATTTCCGGGATTAATACGGACTTTGTCAACGTATTTTGCCGCTACTTCAGCCAGTTTCGGGTTAAAATGGATGTCTGCAATCAGCGGGGTTTTAAATCCCCGCTCTTCCATTCCCTTTACAATATTTTTCAGATTTTCAGCATCGCTCATTCCTTTCACCGTCACACGGATATAATCCGCTCCGGCAAGTATCATACGTTTCATCTGATCCAGGGTAGCCTCTGTATCTTTTGAGCTGGTATCGGTCATGGTTTGAATACGAATGGGATTTGTTCCTCCCACGCCAACCCCGCCGATATTGACTTCCCAGGTTTCCTGCCTTTCGTATCGGGTTAAATCCTGAACATAGTTGAAATGACGATCCTTCATGTAGCAATCTGTTTAGCTGAACTGCAAATTTACGTTAATGGTTCCAATTTAAAAAGATTCAATTATTTTTGTTAGCATATAAAATTCTATGGCAATAGTAATCAGCAACATTACAAAAAAATTTGGAAAACAGAAAGCGCTCGACAGCGTGAATTTTTCTGTTGAAAGAGGAGAACTGCTTGGCTTTTTAGGACCAAACGGCGCGGGAAAATCTACGTTAATGAAAATTATCACCGGATTTTTGCCGGCCGATTCGGGAGAAGTACGTATTGACAACCAGAAAATTACAATAGAAAATACAGAAATCCGGAAGAATATCGGGTACCTGCCCGAAAACAATCCGCTTTACACCGATCTTTTTGTAAAAGAATACCTCGAACTGACCGCGGGGTTTTACAAACTAAAAAACAAAAAGCAGCGTGTAGCCGAAATGGTACAACTGACCGGACTCAGCGACGAACAGCACAAAAAAATCGGTGCGCTCTCCAAAGGCTACCGACAACGTGTGGGACTTGCCCAGGCATTGATCCACGACCCGGGAATTCTGATTCTGGATGAAGCCACAAGCGGCCTCGACCCGAATCAACTGGAAGAAATAAGAAACCTGATTCGCACTATCAGCAGGGAGAAAACAGTGATTCTGTCGTCACACATCATGCAGGAAGTGGAAGCGGTTTGCAACCGGGTGCTGATCATCAACAAAGGCAAAATTGTAGCCGATGGCAGCATTTCTGAAATAAAATCGGGGAAACTGCAGAACAGCCAGCAGGTGGTAGCCGGTTTTGCAGAACAGGTTTCTGCCCAACAACTTCTTTCCCTGAAAGAGGTTAAAAGCGCTGTTCCCGATGGAAATAACTGGCTGATTGAATCGGATGGCAGCACCGACATCCGCCCCATTATTTTCCGGTTTGCCGTTGAAAATAACTTCACCCTTCTGACTTTACAGGA
>JBMCIT010000278.1:0-2774 GCA_048616715.1 Tangfeifania sp.
AATATCCAACTACCTGAAAATGTTTATGATGTATTGGCAAATTGCAAAAGCATTGCTGTTTTCGATACAACTGAAGAACTTGCAGATGCATCCACAAACGGAAAAGAAAACGACGAGTTTGAAGTAAAATATGATATTCCGGGAATCGGGGAATATACAGAAGCCATCATACACCGGGTAAAAAACGGAATTTCGGCAAATTATACCGAACCTTACATGCGCCGCCGCGATCCGGGAACCATGTCGATTGCAGATGACCTGCCTACCGATAAAAAAAGGTTCAATGAAAAATACGACTTTGAATTTTCCTCCATTCAGGCAGAGACTTATGAATGGTTGAAAAAACAGGATTTGGCCTGTTTCTTTTATTTTGCCGGAAGGGAGAATGTAGGTTCTACAGGAATTGCAATTGCCCCGGCCAATGCTGCTTTTTTTGCAATGGGACTTTCAATGTTACAGCAAATTGTGGCGCCGGCCGATCTTGAAAAAGATACTGAAATAAAATCGGTAATTTTTGTAGCCCCCGTTTTCAGGCACACTCATTTTAACGGAAAACAGGTGGTTGTGCATAACCGCACCGAAAAAGTTCACGAATTGTATTCATACAATCTTTACCCGGGCCCAAGTGCAAAAAAAGGCCTGTATGGTGTATTGCTCACCGAGGGCGAAAAAGATGGCTGGCTTACAGCACACTGTTCGGCAGTGCAGTCGGTAAGTCCGTACGACAACATCAAAACTTTTATGCACGAAGGAGCCAGCGGAGGTGGAAAAAGTGAAATGCACCAGCACATTCTCAGGGAAGCCGACGGGCGTGTTCTCATAGGCCGGAACCAGATCTCCGGAGAAGAACGTTTCATCAGTATCCCACGGTTCTGTTCTTTCAGGTCGGTTGCCGACGATATGGCATTTTGTCCTCCTTCAATTCAGAAAAACAACGGAAAACTTCATATTCTCGATGCTGAAAACGCATGGTTTGTAAGAGTTGACAGTGTAAAAGAATACGGAGATGATCCACACCTTGAAAAAGCAACCATCAACGCGCAGGAACAGTTGCTGTTTCTGAATATCGATACAGTGCCAGGTTCAACAGCACTCATTTGGGACCACATCGAGGATGAACCAGGCAAACCTTGCCCGAACCCACGTGTAATCCTTCCGCGCAGCAATGTAAAAAACATTGTAAATGAACCGGTTTCGGTTGACATCAGAAGTTTTGGATTAAGAACGCCGATTTGCAGCAAAGAAAACCCCTCTTACGGAATTGTTGGCTTGTTCCACATTTTACCACCGGCACTGGCATGGTTGTGGCGGCTTGTATCGCCCCGCGGACATAACAATCCGAGTATTGTAGGAACAGGAGCAATGGAAAGTGAAGGCGTTGGTTCTTACTGGCCATTTGCAACAGGAAAACGCGTAACACATGCCAACCTGCTGCTCGACCAGATAATTAAAACCCCGCGGACTACATTTACGTTGGTACCAAACCAAAATATTGGTGTGTGGAACGTGGGATTCAAACCGCAGTTGCTGATGCGTGAATACTTAACCCGCCGGGGCGTGGCAAAACTCAGAGATGACCAGTACCAGCCGGCAAGATGCAATTTGCTGGGATATGAATTGAACTATCTCACCATCGAAAGTTCGAAAATCCCGACCCGTTTCCTGAAAGTTTACAATCAGGTTGAAGTGGGAACCGAAGGATACGATGCCGGAGCAGAAATTCTGCAGGAATTCTTCAAAAAAGAATTGCAAAAATTCCTGAATGAAGATTTGTATAAAACAGGAAAAAGAATTATCGATGCCTGTTTATCGAACGCTACAATCGAAGAGTACAACCAAATTGTTCCGATGAGCTACCAGTATTCATTCAATCAGATTGAAGATTACGAGCAAAGCAACATCTATCAGGAATTAGTAAAATAAAACAACAACGGCCGGTTTCAGATTTTGAAACCGGCCGTTTATTCGTTATCTTTTCGCAATGACATTTGAAGAAAACATCACAAAGGCAGCCCGGATAATTAAAGACGGTGGAATTGTAGCATTTCCTACCGAAACGGTTTATGGGTTGGGTGCCGGTGTTTTCAATACAGAAGCCATTGAAAAAATTTTCAGGATCAAGCAAAGGCCGTTTTTCGATCCGCTGATTGTACACATCAGCGATATTGAGCAGTTGAACCTGCTGGTTAAAAAAGTTGATGAAAACCTGCTGAAACTGGCTGAAAAATTCTGGCCGGGTCCGCTCACAATTGTAACCGAAAAAAAAGAAAGCGTACCTGACCTGGTTACTGCCAACCTGCCAACCGTTGCCGTTAGGATGCCCAATCACAGGGCAGCACTCGAACTCATAAAAAAAGCAGGTACTCCAATTGCTGCACCAAGTGCCAATAAATTCGGAAAACTAAGCCCTACAAACGCCCGGCATGTGCTGAAACAGCTAAAAAATGTTGATTTTATTATCGATGATGGGAATACCAGTGTTGGAATTGAATCGACCGTAATATCAATTAGCAGCGAAGGTTTTAAAATATTAAGGCCGGGTGCAATCACAATGCAGGAACTCTCGGCTGTAATTCCTTATTTCGATTCTCATTTTTCAACACAAACCAGGGGATTGCAATCTCCCGGGCTGTTAAAATCGCATTACAGTCCCCGGGTTCCATTATACATATTGGGAGAACACCGGGTAAACACCTCCGGCAAAAAAACCGGCCTTCTGACATTCGGTGCGGAAAAAGAAAAAAATACTGATTTTGTAACAGAAAATTTGTCTG
>JBMCIT010000279.1:0-2773 GCA_048616715.1 Tangfeifania sp.
TCGGCTGCCAAACTGAAAAAAGCACAGGATGCCATTTTGCAAATCAGGCCTTATGCCGATAAACTTCACGAAATACTAATATCAATAAGCTCTGGTATAGATAAAGTGGAAGGCTCGCTTTACACACAGGAAAAGGAGCCGGAGAAGGTACTGATTGTTTTAATATCATCGAACCGCGGACTTTGCGGAGGATTTAACACCAATATTTCCAAAAAAGCAGTACAGCATGTATATTCCACTTACGGTCCGCAGCACGAATTGGGCAATGTCAGTTTTTTGTGCATCGGGAAACAGGGCGAGCGACAGGTTAAATTAAGAGGAATGAAAGTTACTGGCAATGAAAATGAACTTTTCAGTCATCTTGATTTTGAACATATCGATGAATTGGCTACTACATTAATGCAATCGTTTACCAATAAAAAATACGACCGCATCGATTTGGTTTATAATCAGTTCCAGAATGCTGCCGTTCAAATCAATACAGCAGAACGATTTTTGCCTGTGAAAGTCGAAAAGGCTGGTGAACAACCATACAGCAATGCAACCGATTTTATTTTCGAACCATCCAAACAATTCATAATCAGGGAGCTAATTCCAAAATTACTGAAAATACAGTTTTACAAAGCACTGCTCGATTCGCATGCGGCAGAACACGGCGCCCGTATGACATCGATGCACCAGGCAACCGAAAATGCCACCGAGTTGCTGAAAGACCTGAAACTGCAGTACAACAAAGAACGCCAGGCGTCAATTACCAACGAAATTCTGGAAATTGTAAGCGGCGCCGAAGCGTTAAGAGGTTAGAAATTATTTTACACGCCCAACAACTACCAGGCGGGTAGCCAGTTGAAATCCATATTTCATTGCTTTCGCACGGAATTCTTCAACCTGAGGTTTCATGGTTTCATACTCTTCCCGGCCATGGATCCGTTCCAGTGCTTCTTCAAGCACCTGAACCCGTAATTCCAGTTCACTTTTGTCTTTAATCAGTTCAGAAGAATCATTGTGCTCAAAGAAAAACTGGACCGGAATGTCGGCAGTTTTCAACATTTGCAGGATGGCATTTTTCGAAAATGTTTTTCGATGGTTAATTCCGGTCAGCCGGTCTATTTTGCTTCGGAAGTGATGGTATAACCGGTTAACCTCCTGTGCCGGACTTAAATTATCAGTAATGGGTTCATTTATAATTACCCATCCGCCGGTCTTTACTACTCTTTTCATTTCCCAAAGTCCGCGGTTGATTTTCCGCAGGTGATGCAGTGCCATAGAAATGCTTGCCAAATCAAAAGTGTTATCTTCAAACCGGAGTTTCTCGGCAGGCATCTGCTTAAAAACAAATCCTGGAAATGCCTTCCGTGCTGTTTTTAAAGCCTCTTCATCCGGATCGGCACCTGTAACGTTGGCTTCATTGAAAATATTTTGTAAAACCCGGATAAAGGCACCTTTTCCGGTTCCTACATCCAAAATATTATCGATTTTCTTATCGATAAAAAAATGCGTTAGCGGTTCCATCTGGTTTATTTTTTATCTGTTCCGTTAATAGCTCAAATGTAAGAAAACCCTGCCAAATCTGTTCCCTGCAACTTTTAAATCAACAAAAGAAATGCAGAAAATGCTGTTACAATAATGACAACTGCGCGGTAGGTTTTATCCGGGATTTTTTTTACAAGATAAACACCCAGAAAAGCTCCCAGCGCAATTCCGGGCAAAAGCATAAAATCGAGTTTAAGCGATTCCCAGGAGATGGTTTTCCAAACAAAAATATGCAACGGAAATTTACTGATGTTGATAATCAGAAAAAACCAGGCCTGGGTCCCGATGAAATTATTTTTGGGCAGGTGCATGGCCAGCAAATAAATTGCAAAAATTGGCCCGGCAACATTTCCAATCATAGTTGCAAATCCGCCCAAAACCCCCATCGAAGCAGCGAACCACCAGGTATCCGGGAAAAAATTACTGCCTTTTTTCTTGTCTTTCCAAAGCATCAGTCCGATGCAAATAAAAACCATGATGGCAATGATGTTTTTAAACCACACATCGTTCACCACTTCGCCTACCCACAGTGCAATTCCCACACCCACAAATGCCCAGGGAAGCAACTTCCACAAATAGCTCCATTTGGCATGCCGGTGGTAATACCCCACCCCAAACCAGTCGGCCATCATTAAAATGGGCAGAAGAATTCCGGTGGATGCTTTTCCGCCAAAAATAATTGCCAGCACCGGCACAACTATCATGGAAACGCCCGGTACCCCAACTTTCGACATCCCGATGAATAAAGCACATAAAAAAAGCAGGAACCATTCAAGTAAGGTAAAGTCAATCATTATGCTCAGTTTAAATGCGCCAAAAGTAAATGAAATGGGGGATGATAAAAACTATTTATTAACATTTATGAATGTTTCGGAAACCAATAACTAAAACCCAAAATTCAGAATATTTTGCTTTCCATGTCCTGCAGTTCTTCTTCGTTTATTTCGCCAAACCACTCACCAAGCTTTTGCCGTGCCTGTTCTTTCATTTCCGGGGTAATGTTTGAAGAAACCTGCGAAAGGGCAAAAATCAACACACCCAAATCATCGGTGTACCCTACCAGTGGTGTCAAATCAAAAATGGCATCGGTCGGCAAAATAAAATAACCGAGCGCAGCAGCAATCGAAACTTTGGTTTTAATGGTTACATCTTTTGACTTCATTACATAAAACAAGAGCAGAGCTGCATAAACAACAGTTGTTCCGGCTGTTTTCGAAAACTTTTTTATCTTGTCCCAAAG
>JBMCIT010000280.1:0-2773 GCA_048616715.1 Tangfeifania sp.
TTATTTTTGTACTATTGCAAATATGAATATGAAACATTTATTATTTACCATACTTATATTGCTTGCCACGCAGATGGCTTTCGGGCAAAATAAAAAACAACAGGAAATCCAGACCAACTCCCGCCTGGCGCTTTCCTATTACAACGCCAACGATTACGAAAAGGCGGCACCGCTGCTCCTGGAAGTTTATAATCTTTCGCGGAACAATTATTATTTCAGGTTATACCTCACTTCCCTGATTGAACTTGAAAAATATGAAGAGGCCGAAGATCAGCTCCAAAAAGAAATTGAACAGCAAAAAACCCAGAGGGCTGAATTCCAGGTTTACTGGGGATACCTGCTGAAAGCGCAGGATAAAAATCAGAAAGCAGAAGAAAAATATGAAAAAGCCCTTGAAATGATTGATTCCAACAAGGGCAGCTACCTGGTAACCGCCAACGCATTTTTGCAATGGCAGGAATTCAACTGGGCCGAGAAAGTTTACAAAAAAGGACGCGAAAACCTTCCCGATGAAGAATTCAATTACGAACTGGCAAGGGTTTACCTCTACCAGCGCGATTATGAAAATATGATGGAAGAGTACCTGAACATGATTCGGGAAAATGAAAAACAGCTTAACCGTGTTGAAAGCAGCCTGGCTTCTGCCATGCGATTAGATGTTGACGACAGTTTGCGGGAGCAATTCCGTTCCCAGGTATTGAAGCGCATTCAATCTGAACCGAACGTTACCGGCTACAACCGGCTGATGATTTGGTTCCTGTTGCAGGAAAAGCAATTTGGCGCGGCACTGCGTCAGTCCATCGCCCTCGACCGGCGAACCGGTAATGAAGATGCCCAGATTTACCGTCTCGGGCAAATGGCGCTGAACAACAAGCAGTATTCAGATGCCCGCAGCGCTTTTGGTTATCTTCTGGATAAAGGCAAGGAAAATTCTTATTATGTTCCGGCGTATTCACAAAATATCCATGCTTCTTACATGGAATTCGTATCAGCGGAGTTTAACGAAAAAGAAGAAGGAGAGAATCTTGCTGTTCAGTTTGAAGAAGGTTTGGATTTGCTGGGATATTCCCCGGCATCACTGGATTTAATCCGGGAATACGCGCATTTGCTTGCATTTTATCTGAATAATACTGAAAAAGCAATTTCAATACTGAAAAAAGGATTAAACATTCCACGGCTGAAACCGGAAGAAACAGGAATTTTGAAAACGGAAATGGCGGATATTAATATTTACGCCGGCGACCAGTGGGAAGCGATGCTGCTCTATTCGCAAGTGATTGATGCCAACAAAAAAAACACGCTGGGCGATGAAGTGAAACTGAAAAAGGCCAAACTGGGCTATTACATGGGCAATTTTAGCTGGGCCAAAGCACAACTCGATGTTTTGAAAGCCAGCACCTCGAAACTCACGGCCAACGATGCCATGGATTTATCGATGCTGATTAGCAACAACCTCAACCTCGACACCACTGCTGTGCCACTGGAAATGTTCGCCCGGGCCGACTTGCTGTTCTTCCGCAACAAAGATTCAATGGCGCTGAATACACTCGATTCAATTGCCGAACTGTATCCTTACAATTCACTGGTGGACGATATTTTGTACCGGAAATCGAAAATTGAAATCTCGCGGAATAATTATGCCAAAGCCGCTGAATACCTCGAAGAAATAAGGACCGATTTTGCCTACGAACTGCTGGCCGACGATGCCCTGTTTTTGCAGGCCGAACTTTACAATTATCAACTCGACAAAAAAGAGGAAGCGAAAATATTATACAAAGAAATGCTGACCAGCCACCCGGGAAGTGTGTTTGTGGATGAATCACGGGAAAAATACCGCGAATTGCGCGAAGTTTACCCCGATGAAAATCCTGACCCGGAAGAAGAATTAATTGTACCTGAGGAACCAATTCCGGATGAATTCGACTAACAAAGCCTACATTTATGCTGGGCTGGCCGTTTTTTTCTGGTCAACTGTGGCCACCGCCTTTAAAATTGCCCTTCGCGAACTGGATTTTATTCAGCTCATTTTTTATGCATCCGCAACTACCGTCGTCGTTTTATTGGCAATTTTATTGATCCAGAATAAAACCAGGCTGCTGTTCCGGCAATCGCGCAGGCACTGGCTCAACTCCATTTTTCTGGGTGCTTTCAATCCGCTGTTCTACTACCTCGTGTTATTTAAAGCCTACTCGCTTTTACCTGCCCAACTGGCTCAGCCGCTCAACATGGTGTGGCCCATTGTGCTGGCGCTGCTGTCGGTGCCGTTTTTAGGGCAGAAAATCGGAAAACTGAGCATCGGCGCACTCTTTATCAGTTTCACAGGGGTAATTTTTATATCGTCGCAGGGCGGAATCAGCGGCTTTCAAAACACCAATGCTTACGGAGTTTTCCTGGCGCTGAGCAGTTCAATTCTCTGGTCGTTTTACTGGATTTTCAGCGTCCGCGACAAACGCGACCAGATTGTTAAACTGTTTCTGAATTTCTTTTTCGGACTGATTTACCTCACCATCGCCGTTTGGCTGTTTTCCGATTTCAGAGTAGAAATTGGCGAAAGTTTCTATGCCGCGATTTATGTCGGCATTTTTGAAGTGGGCATTACTTACGTGTTATGGTTAAAAGCGATGGAATACAGCACCAACAATGCAAAAATTGGCAACCTGGTGTTTTTGGCACCGTTCATTTCACTCATTTTTATCAACTATATTTTGAAAGAAACCATCTTCCTCACTACTTTTATCGGACTGGTTTTTATTGTAACCGGAATTTTTGTACA
>JBMCIT010000281.1:0-2768 GCA_048616715.1 Tangfeifania sp.
ATCTGATTATTAATTTTCATCATAAAAAAAGAGTTATTTATTTTCATTTTAAAAAAATATTGCAATATTTGCAGCAAATCGTAAGCAAAACAGAATGATTTTACGCGGCATTATATCAATTCTCAGCCTGATTATCGGTATTATTCTTCTACTAAAGAATAAGTGAGAATGGTATATTGTTAAGCGAAAATAGAATATTGTCAAAGCCATTCTCATCAAAAGAGGATGGCTTTTTTTATGAAAAAGCAGAACAAAAAAAGTGAAAATTTATAAATGAAAAACAATAAGCGATGAGTGACAGACTTTACATTTTTGACACAACCCTGAGGGACGGTGAACAAGTCCCCGGTTGCCAGTTGAACACGGTTGAAAAGATTGAGGTTGCCAAAGCACTGCAGGATTTGGGAGTTGATGTAATTGAAGCAGGATTCCCGATTTCAAGCCCCGGCGATTTTGAATCGGTAGTTGAAATATCAAAAGCGGTTTCGTGGCCAACCATTTGTGCCCTAACCCGCGCAGTAAAAAAAGATATCGATGTGGCAGCCGAATCGCTAAAATATGCCAAGAAAGGAAGGATTCACACCGGAATCGGCACCTCATATTTTCACATTCATCACAAACTGAATTCAAACCAGGAAGCGATTATCGAACGCGCTGTTGAAGCAGTAAAATACGCAAAAAAATATGTGGAAGATGTGGAATTTTATGCTGAAGATGCCGGACGAACTGAAAATGAATACCTGGCCCGTGTAATTGAAGCGGTTGTAAAAGCAGGTGCTACAGTGGTTAACATTCCGGATACCACCGGTTATTGCCTGCCACATGAATTTGGTGAGAAAATCAGGTTTCTGAAAGAAAATGTAAAGGGAATTGACAAGGCAATAATTTCAACTCATTGTCACAACGATTTGGGAATGGCAACTGCCAACACCATCACAGGAATTATGAACGGCGCACGGCAGGCTGAAGTCACAATCAACGGTATTGGCGAACGTGCCGGAAATACCTCGCTCGAGGAGGTGGTAATGATCCTGAAAAGCCGCTACAAAGAGTTAGGGATTGAAACCGGAGTCAACACAAAAAACATTTACCAGACCAGCCGGTTGGTTTCCACACTGATGAATATGCCGGTTCAGCCCAACAAAGCAGTAGTCGGACGAAACGCCTTTGCGCACTCTTCGGGAATTCACCAGGATGGCGTGCTGAAAAACCGTGAAAACTACGAAATCATGGATCCGACTGATGTGGGAATCAACGAATCGGCGATTTTGCTGACAGCCCGCAGCGGACGCGCCGCCTTAAAACATCGTCTTGAATTGATGGGCTTCGAATTAACAAAAGACAAACTGGACGAAGTTTACGAAAGATTTCTGGAACTGGCCGACAGGAAAAAAGACATTCGCGACGACGATATTGCACTGCTGGTAGGTGATGCAACCCGCCAGGAACGCCGCATAAAACTGGAATCGCTCCAGGTTGTAACCGGTAAAAAACTGGAACCGGTTGCCATTGTCAGGTTAGACATTGCCGGAGAGAAATTCGATGCTACTTCCTCAGGAAATGGCCCGGTAGATGCATCCATTAAAGCTGTAAAACAGATCATTCACAGGCAAATTACCATCGAAGAATTTTTGGTTCAGGCCATTACCCGCGGCAGCGACGACATTGGAAAAGTTCACATGCAGATTGAATACAACGACTCGGTTTTCCACGGTTTTGGCGCCCACACCGATATCATCACAGCGTCGGTGGAAGCTTATCTCGATGCAGTGAACAAACTGCCTGTTCAAGTCTAACCTGAAGAAATCAAAATAAAAAATGGAAGCAACAACACTTTTCGATAAAATCTGGGATGCACACGTGGTGAAAACAGTGGAAGGCGGCCCAAATGTGCTCTACATCGACCGTCACTTTATCCACGAAGTAACCAGCCCGGTAGCATTTCTCGGGTTAAAAAAACGCGGTTTAAAAGTTTTCCGTCCTGAACGTACAACTGCTACGCCCGACCACAATGTACCGACCGAAAATCAGCACCTCTCAATCATCGACGAACTATCGCGCAACCAGGTGGAGATGCTGAAAAAAAATTGTGCGGAACACAATATTAAATACCACGATCTGCAAACTGAAGGACACGGAATTGTTCATATCATCGGTCCGGAAAAAGGATTGACACAACCCGGAATGACCATTGTTTGCGGCGACAGCCACACATCCACGCACGGTGCATTTGGAGCTATTGCCTTTGGAATCGGTACCAGTGAAGTGGAAATGGTTTTGGCCAGCCAAAGCATCATGCAGCCCAAGCCCAAAAAAATGCGGATTACCATTAACGGTGAACTGAAAAAAGGAGTTACGGCTAAAGACATTGCCTTGTACATCATTTCGCAAATTTCAACCAGTGGCGGAACCGGCCATTTTATTGAATATGCAGGCCCTGCAATTACAAATTTGAGCATGGAAGGCCGGATGACGCTATGCAACCTGAGCATTGAAAGCGGGGCGCGCGGTGGAATGATTGCACCAGACGAAACAACATTCAACTATCTGAAAGGTCGCGAATATGTTCCCAAAGGTAAAGAATGGGAGACCACTGTCGAAAAATGGAAACAACTGAAAACCGACGAAAAAGCAGTTTTCGATACGGAATATACTTACGATGCCGCCAACATTGAACCCATGATTACTTACGGTACCAACCCGGGAATGGGAATCGGCATCACCCAAAATATTCCGTCGACTGAAGGAATGACTGCAAGTGATAAACG
>JBMCIT010000282.1:0-2767 GCA_048616715.1 Tangfeifania sp.
TGTTGTGCTTCCTTTTTTGAGGTACCGGTGCCTTTCCCCAGCTCTTTGTTATCAACTTCAACCACTGCAATAAACCGGGGAAGTTTCGATTTATTTTTTACCTGTTCTTCCCTGGTTTCAAATTTTACCTCTTTTTTATTTTTCTGGCTCCATTCAATAAGCTGACTTTTAAAATTGGAGTCTTCCTGCTCAATTTCGTTCAGGTTAACAAATTTCGACAATATTTTTTTTGTCACGAAATATTTGGCCTGAAGAAATCCTTTATCCAGATAAATGGCGCCAATCAATGCTTCGAGTGCATCGCCGTAAATGTGGCTTTTATCAATATTTTTTGTTGTATTGGAATCGATAAAAACATTCAGTCCCATTTCGAAGGTGAGCCTGGTTAAAAATGTGCGGTTTACCAGTTTCGAGCGGTTTTTGGTGAGATATCCCTCATCCTGTTGCGGAAAACGGTTGTAAAGAAAATCGGCAATTATGGCTCCCAGAATGGCATCGCCCAAAAACTCGAGACGTTCGTTGTTTACCATATTGCCCTGCGAATCGAAAACCGACGCTGATTTATGGATGAAAGCTAAATCGTACAGTTTTAAATTAGAAGGGTAAAACCCGAGCAAATCCTTTAGAAACAAATAAAACCCTTTTCGGGGAGACGAAAAGAGTTTTATTCGTTGTGCTAATTTTCTGACCACAGATTTCTAATATTTTTTGAAAACCACGGTTGCATTATGGCCACCAAAACCAAAAGTATTACTAATGGCTACATTCACTTCTCTTTTTTTGGCAGTATTGAATGTAAAATCCAGGTTGCTGTCAATTTCCGGATCGTCGGTAAAATGATTAATTGTAGGCGGAATAATACCGTTTCTGATGGCTAAAACACTTGCAAGACCTTCCACTGCACCGGCAGCTCCGAGCAGATGGCCTGTCATCGACTTGGTGGAACTGATGCTCAACTTATAAGCATGCTCCCCAAATGTTTTGATAATAGCTTTTGGCTCTGAAATATCGCCAAGCGGAGTAGAAGTTCCGTGCACATTAATGTAGTCTACATCTTCAGGCTTAAGGCCTGCATCTTCCAGCGCCCATTTCATTACCAGGTTGGCCCCCCGTCCTTCAGGGTCGGGCGCTGTCATGTGGTAAGCATCGGCCGACATGCCGCCCCCTACCATTTCAGCATAAATTTTAGCCCCGCGTTTTTTGGCGCATTCAAATTCCTCGAATATAAAAGCTCCTGAGCCATCTCCCATCACAAAACCGTCGCGGTCTAAATCGAACGGACGTGAGGCTGTTTTCGGATCGTCGTTGCGGGTGGAGATGGCCCTCATCGAATTAAAACCTGCAATTCCTGCCTGGTTCACAGCTGCTTCCGATCCTCCTGTAATCATAATATCAGCTTTCCCCAGACGAATCATGTTAAAAGCTTCAATCATGGCGTGAGATGCAGATGCACAGGCTGTAACCGTGGTAAAATTCGGTCCCCTGAAATGGTATTTTATGGAAATTAATCCACTGGCAATGTTGGCAATCATTTTGGGAATGAAAAACGGTGAAAACCGTGGATTTTCATCTTTGTAGTTTCGGGCTTCTTCAAAAAATGTTTGAAGCCCCCCGATACCTGCTCCCCAAATAACACCGGCGCGATCATGGTCAACCTGTTCCAAATCGAGTCCTGAATCACCTATTGCCTGAGTGGCGGTAGCCAGCGCATACTGCGTATACAGATCGTATTTGCGGGCCTCTTTGCGCTCCATATAATCGGTGGCGTCAAAGTCTTTTACCTCGCAGGCAAACCTGGTTTTCTGATTCGTTGTATCGAACTTGGTAATGGGGCCAGCACCGCTAACCCCGTTTTTCAGGTTTTCCCAATATTCGTCAACCGAATTACCTAACGGATTAATGGTTCCAACTCCGGTTATTACTACCCGTTTAAATCCCATAAACAAATTTTCTGGATTACTTGGTTGCCTCTTCAATGTGCTGGATTGCTTCGCCTACGGTTGAAATCTTTTCAGCCTGGTCGTCCGGTATTGCAAGATCAAATTCTTTTTCAAATTCCATAATCAGCTCTACTGTGTCAAGCGAATCTGCACCAAGGTCGTTTGTGAAAGATGCATCGTTGGTTACTTCACTTTCGTCAACGCCTAATTTATCTACAATAATTGCTTTTACTTTTGCTGAAACGTCAGACATAATTCTAAATTTTGGTTAATACTAATTTGACTTTTAAAATAATTCGCTGCAAAGTAATACATTTACGGTTTATATTTCAAAGAAAAAATATAAAAAAGATGTTTATGTGATCAAAAGAAAGATTTGCAATATCCTAAATTTGAACATCTTATTCAAATGTTCCAATACAAAAAGTTAATATAAAATGAATGTTAAGAGAATTGCAATATTTGCTTCAGGTTCAGGCACCAATGCCGAAAACATAATAAGTTATTTCACTGACAATAAAACAATTAAGGTCGATTCATTGTGGAGCAACAAGCCCAATGCTTTTGCATTGAAGCGGGCAGAAAAAATGGGAGTTGACACCTTTGTTTTTACACACAAAGAACTAAATGAAACCGGAGAAGTCGCTAAAAAATTAAAAGAAAGGAAAATTGATTTAATTGTTCTTGCAGGTTTTTTATGGCTCATCCCTTTAGAACTCATCAATAACTTCAGTATAATTAATATACACCCGGCATTATTACCGAAATACGGCGGAAAAGGAATGTACGGGATGAAAGTTCACCAGGCGGTTGTTGAAAATTGTGAG
>JBMCIT010000283.1:0-2765 GCA_048616715.1 Tangfeifania sp.
TCGCACGAATTTGATGAAGAAGGAAATGAAGTTCATTCAGATTACTACCGCCTCATGAAAATTGTAAAAGACTCTGGATACAAAGGCTGGGTTGGAATAGAATATGAAGGCAGCGAACTTTCGGAAATGGATGGAATTATTGCAACAAAACAGTTGCTTGAGAAAGTTTTTGAATCCCTGGCTTAACCGGATTTTGAAGAATTGCTGCCAGTCTGTCGGGTTAAAAATTGTTAAAACATTTCTTTTTTGAAACTATGAATTACTGCTTCCGTATTGTTAAGGTAGCTTTGTGCGAAATGCTTTTAAAGTGGACTTACCGGATTTGATTGGTTGTAAGTAGTTCAAAGCTTATTAAGAAAAAGTCATTAGTTGTTTGTCTTTCAGGAAAAAAGCGGTGAATTTTCACCGCTTTTTTCCTTTTAATAAACTGAATATCCAAAATTAATTTGTACTTTTTTTGCTACTCACCCCCGGTCATTGACGGCGGCGGGTTTTTTACACCGCGTTGTTTGTTCGGTACCGGATCCATCGTAAAAGTCAGTTTCCCGCCCTGCATAAGTTTTTCTCTTTCAAGCCAGGAATTCTCGACCTTTTCGCCGTTAAAAACCAGTTCTTTTACGTAATAATTTTCTGATGCGTTGTTTTTTGTTTCGATGATCAGTTTCTTTGCCGGATCGTTTGAAAGTTGAATGGTCACTTTTTTGAATTGCGGGCTGCCAAACTGGAAAGTCGGATTGGCCGCTGCATGCCCCTGAACATCGAACAAACCAAGTGCTGCCATTACATACCATGCACCGAGTTGTCCCTGGTCTTCATCCTGTCCGAAGCCATAACCATGCAGAGGCTCGGTTCCGTAAAATTCGTTACAAATAATGCGGGTCCATTTTTGGGTGAGCCACGGTTTTCCGGAGTAATTAAACAACCACGATTGGTGCAGGCAAGGCTGATTGCCCTGATTGTACAATTTTTCTACGCCCGAAAAACTGTCCACTTCTTTTCCGCCACCAAACAATGATTTCCGGCTTTCGGTAAATGTTTTTTCCAGTCGTTCGTTGAACAGGCCTTTCCCTTTTTTATCCATTAATCCAGCTACATCGTGCGGCACAAACCAGGTAAACTGGTACGCATTTCCTTCCTGGAAGCCGTCCCAGGCTTTTAGCGGATCGAAAGGTTCCAAGAACTCCCCGTCCGGGAGTTTTGGCCGGATAAATTTGGTTTCAGCGTCGAAAAGATTTTTCCAGTATCCTGCCTGCTCCGTTAACTTCCGGTAATCTTCTTCGTTCCCCATTTGTTTTGCCATTTGCGCCACAGCGTATGAACTGAATGCATATTCCAGTGTATGCGACGCTCCGAAATTAAACGCCCAGCCATTTGAAATAACCGTGTCCTGATACGGAATATAACCGTCCCTGACAAAATAGTGCAGGTCGTATTTGCCGTTACCCAAATCGCGGCCCCGGTATTCCAACTCGTTTTTAACCGCTGCTTCATAGCCTGTTTCCCAGTCGAAATCGCGAAAACCGCAATTGTAAGCCGAGGCAATAAGCAATCCCTGAAAATTGGTTTGCACGCCATTGGTGAAAACACCCGCTGCCTGGCCATCGTGAAGCCAGCCGGTTTCTTTGTAAAAGTCGATGTTCGACTGCAGGTACTGGCTAAAATATTCCGGATAAGTCATCGCCCATAACTGGCTCAGGTTCCAGAATCCTCCCCACATGCCGTCGGTATTGAAGTGGTTGTAGCGTGGTTTCCCGTTTTCATCCAGCGGAATTTGCCCGATGCCTTCTCCGTTCAGTTTATATTGGCCGTTTACGTCGCTGGCAATGCCACGTCCCAACAGCGCATGGTACAGTCCAGTGTAGAATTTTGTTTTGTTTTCCAGGTTTTCATCTTCCACCTGAATGCGGCTGAGCATTTCATTCCATTTTTCAGCAGCAGTATTTTTTACTTCGTCAAAAGAGATACCGGTTGCTTCGGTTTGCAGGTTCAGCCGTGCATTTTCGATGCTGGTGTAGGAAAGCCCCACCTGCATTTCAACCACTTCATTTTCACTGGTTGGGAATGTCACGTAAATTCCGTTTCTGACTCCTTTTGTTGAAGAACTGCCCGGTTCTGTTTCCGAATCGATAAAAGTGCCAACCTTTTCAGGTGTTTTATTGAGTTGTGCAATGAAATACATTTTTACATGATTTCCGGGGTCGCAGAACTTGGCGTATTCAGGATATGTTTCCACGTAACCTTCAATTTCATTTCCATTCACCAGTTGTGCAAAGGCTTCAATCACATCGCTGCTTTCACCTTGTTTATGACCTATGTCGAATACCAGGTGCGATTTTTCCGACTCAGGGAAGGTGTACCGGTGAAAACCAACCCGATCGGTGGCAGTAAGTTCAGCTTTAATGTTGTAATCTTTCAGAAGAACGGAATAGTAACCCGGTTCTGAATGTTCGTCTTTTTTATCGAAACGCGAACGGTAACCTTCATCAGGATTTTCAAGCGTTCCGGGAAGGGTTTTCAGTTTGCCCACAGTTGGCATAACAACTACTCCGCCAATCTGGAATTCGTGAAAATGACCGAATCCTTCAATAGAGGAATGCCGGTTGTCGTATCCTCCGGGGAGCCAGCTTCCGATGCTTTCATAAGCGTTGGTGTGAGGAGCCAGTTTGGCCATTCCGAAAGGAAGTGCAGCCGGAGTGTAAAAAAACCAGCGACCATGCACCGAACCTATTTGAGGATCGACGTATTGAACTGCGTTGTATTCATTT
>JBMCIT010000284.1:0-2762 GCA_048616715.1 Tangfeifania sp.
AGTTGCCCATGAAGTTATCGAAATTTAAGTACGAATTAGATGAGAAAAAAATTGCATTACACCCCGCTTATAACAGAGACGAATCGAGGTTGATGGTGTTAAACAGGGCAAAACGCACTATTGAACACAAATCGTTTAAAGACATTCTCGACTATTTTGATGATAAAGACGTTTTTGTTTTTAACGACACGAAAGTATTTCCTGCACGGTTGTATGGAAATAAAGAGAAAACCGGAGCCGAAATCGAAGTTTTCCTGCTTCGGGAACTCAATCGCGAAATGAGACTGTGGGATGTACTGGTTGACCCGGCACGCAAAATAAGAATTGGCAACAAACTCTATTTTGGCGAAAACGATGCACTTGTAGCCGAAGTAATTGACAACACAACTTCACGTGGCCGTACGCTGCGATTTCTGTTCGACGGACCTTACGACGAATTTAAACAAACATTATACAGTTTAGGCGAAACCCCGCTGCCAAAATTCATTAACCGGCCGGTAGTCCCCGAAGATAAAGACCGCTACCAGACCATTTTTGCCAAGCACGAAGGGGCTGTTGCTGCACCAACTGCCGGCCTGCATTTCAGCCGCGAATTGCTGAAACGCCTCGAAATTAAAGGCGCCAAGTTTGCATTTGTTACGCTACACGTAGGGCTTGGCAATTTCCGCAGTGTTGATGTGGAAGATTTGACAAAACACAAAATGGACTCGGAGCAAATTTGGATCAAGGAAGAAGCCTGCAAAATTGTGAACCAAGCAAAAGAAATGCGGAAAAACGTTTGTGCTGTGGGTACAACCGTGATGCGCACACTTGAAAGTTCGGTTTCAACACAAGGTTATCTGAAACCATTCGAAGGCTGGACCAACAAATTCATTTTTCCGCCTTACGAATTCAGCGTGGCCAACAGCATGGTAACCAATTTTCACCTGCCCTACTCCACCCTGCTGATGATGGTAGCAGCTTTTGGCGGGTACGATTTTGTGATGGAAGCTTACAATGTTGCTTTGAAAGAAGATTACCGTTTTGGTACCTATGGCGATGCCATGCTGATTATTTAGGAAATTGCTTTCCCGTGCAAAAAATGCCGGGATTCATAATATGAAACAGCTGTCAGTAAAAGTGGTATCTTTTTTGACAGTTGTTTTCGTTTAAATCAAATAGCCATGAATAATTTGCTGTTTATTACCCTGCTGTTTATTGCCCTGAACCTTTCGGCCCAAAACAGCGAAGATGCTCGTTTTATTGAAGTGCGCGGCTCTGCCGAAATGAAAGTGCAGCCCGACGAAATGATGCTGTCCATTACCATTCAGGAATATTTTGAGGAAGAATTTCAGAAAAACAAAGAGCCGGAAGATTACAAAACGAAAGTTCCGCTGGCACAAATCGAAGACGGACTGATTAAAAGCCTGCGCAAAGCCGGAATTGAAAAAGAAGCTATTCGCGTGCGTGGAATGGGCAATTACTGGCGCCAGCAGGGCAAAGAATTTCTGTTCAGCAAAAACCTTGAAGTAAAAATCACCGATTTTTCGAAAGTGAACCAGCTCTCCTCGCTGATAGATGCCAAAGGAATCCGCTCGCTGAACGTCGGCCAAATGAGCCATTCTGAACTGGATAAATTCCGCAAACAGGTAAAAACCGATGCGCTGAAAAATGCCCGCGAAAAAGCTGCTTATCTGGTTGAAAGTTTGGGTGAGGAGCTGGGTGAAGTGCTTTCCATTAATGAAACAAACGATGGTTATGCTCAACCATACAGGGCCAAAAATATGATGATGGCGGCTGAAGCTGATTACGAAAGTGTTGAAGAGGTGCAAAACATTACCATTTCCTATCAGGTTACAGCACGGTTCAGGATTAAATAGATTACCTTTCGGCAAAATTTTTGGAATGGCAGTTTTCAATATAAACCAATGCCCGGTTTGTGGCAGCAACCAGTTTAAACCGTTTATCACCTGCACCGATTTTTTTGTGTCGGGCGGGCAGTTTGAAATCCGGGAATGCACCGGCTGTGGTTTTAAATTTACGGCCAACGCCGAAGATGAGGAGAACATCGGAAAGTACTACCAAAGCGAAGAATACATTTCCCATTCCAACACCTCCAAAGGTTTGGTAAATGCTGTTTACCACCAGGTGCGCAATTACATGCTGGGACGCAAACGCCGGCTGGTTGAAAAAGCAACCGGCTTAAAATCTGGTCAGATTTTAGATGTGGGCACCGGGACCGGATTTTTTCTGAATGAAATGAAAACCCACGGCTGGCAGGTTACCGGAACAGAAAAAAGTGCTGATGCCCGCGATTTTGCTCAAAACGAATTAGGCCTTGAAATTGAAGAACCGGAGCAACTTTCCCGGCTTGATAACAAAAGTTTTGATGCGATAACGCTGTGGCACGTACTGGAACACATTCACCGGCTGGATGAAAATATGGAAGCCTTTGCCCGCTTGTTGAAACCGGAAGGAAAGTTGATTATTGCCGTTCCTAATCACACTTCATACGACGCCCGTCACTACAAACAATACTGGGCAGCCTGGGACGTGCCCCGCCATCTGTGGCATTTTGGCCCGGAGCAAATGAAGCAGTTTGGCGAAAAGTACGGGTTCCGTCTCCAATCACTCCACACCATGCCATTCGATTCCTTTTACGTATCGCTCCTCAGCGAAAAATATAAAAAATCGAAATTTGCATTATTCAATGGATTAATGCACGGAAAAATTTCGTGGTTGAAGAGTTTGGTAAATAAGGAGAAATGCAGCTCGGTGATTTA
>JBMCIT010000285.1:0-2744 GCA_048616715.1 Tangfeifania sp.
GATACAATGGTTTATGGTAGTTTATATTCATTTCGGAAGTTACACCCGATGTTTTCAATTTGACAAACACAACCCAGGCAGCAATTTCATCTAACAAAGTCGCCTGTATTCCGCCATGCAAAACATCCATCCAGCCTTCATACCTTTTATCCGGTGTCCATTTTGCAAGCATCTCGTCGCCGTCTTCCCAGAATTCAAGATGCAACCCGATATCATTTCCGGGAGAGCATCCAAAACAGTTGTACTCCCCTTTGGAGGCCATTTTAGCAAACGGATTGGTTATTTTTCTCATTTGGCTTGGTTTAAAAAGAAAACAGGCTGGCTTATTACCGGCCTGTTTTATCAATATTGAATGCTTTAATTATTTCCACCGAGGATCAACGGAAGTCCTTCCTCCCCGCTGCCAATCACAACAACTTTCGAATTGTTTGAAGTAGCCAGATCAATAGTAGCCTCAATTCCCCGCTGTTTCAAAATATTATCAGTTAAACTGCTACTGATGATTTTATTGTAGGCGGCAATACCCTCTGCTTCAATACGCTTCCTTTCAGCTTCCGATTCTTCGCGTTGCAGGCGGAACTCGTAAGCCCGGGCTTCCTGTTCCTGTTTCAGTTTGTTCTCAATGGCATTTTTAATCTGATCGGGCAGGTTAATGGAGCGAATGAGCAGCGCCCGCATATCAATATAATTTGCATTCAGCACTTCTTCAGTTTCGGTTTTTATGGCCGTTTCAACTTCCGACCGTTTGGTGGAATAAATTTCTTCGGCTGCATAGCGCCCTGCTACCTGCCTTACTGTGGAACGGACTTCGGGTATAACCAGCACATTGATGTAGTTTATGCCAAACTGCTGGTAAAGTTCACCTATTTCGTTGTAAATGGGATTAAAACGAACGGTGATGTCCAGGTTAATCGACAGCCCGTTTTTATCCAGCACATCCATGACTTCGTCGCGCTGCTGCTCACGTACGTTATAAACATACATTTTGTTCCACGGAGCAATGACGTGAAATCCTTCGCCATAAATATTTTCTTTATCGAGCCCGGTGGTGTACGGACGGAAAACTACCCCGCGCTCGCCGGCATCGATGATTAGAAACATGCGGCCGCCAAATAATAAAAGGACCAGCACCACTGCAACAAGAGCTACAATGTAAGATGTTTTAAAATTGAACTTCATTCGTTTTTGCTTTAAATTGTAAATGATATTTCATGGCACTTATCCACTTCTCAGGACGCGTTTCATGTTTTGTTGTTATTTTAATTCAGGCAAAAATAAAAAGTTTACGGTTATCCTGAACAATTCTTTCATTATTTGGAACAAACATCACAATTAAAAATATTGAAAGGCCGGAATAACTTTTGATTTCAATGCATAATCTTATATTTGAAAGAAAATTTCAGAAAATGAAACGAATATTTCTGATTGCTGTTGCACTGATTTTCGCCCTGAACTTATTTGCCCAGGATTTTTTCAGGGATGATTTTGATAAAAAAAAGCAGTATGTCATTCTTACCAACCCCACTGTATGGAACATCAAAACCATAAATTATCTGATTGAGAACAAATTGCTGAAGATAAATACAAAAAAAGTAAATTTTGCAGGAGTTTATTTCGACCATCAAAAATATGACTTCAGCCAGACCATCCATTTTCTGGATACAGCCAACATAAATGGGTTCCATTTGCACGAAATAAGAGGCGAGCTGGATGCCGGCAACCTGTTTACAGAAAATACCATTACCGGTGAGTTAAAAATGATTTTCGAAAACTCGGTGGGGGTATTCTTTTTTGGCGGCCCCGATATCCCTCCCCAGGTTTATGGCGAAGAAAATACGCGGTCGGTAGTTACCGATCCGGAGAGGCATTATTTTGAAACCACTTTCCTGTTCCACCTGCTCGGGGGATCGCGCAATGAACAGTTCGTACCTTTTATGGAGCAGAATCCGGGATATTTTGTCACCGGTTTCTGTTTGGGAATGCAAACCATGAATGTGGCCACCGGCGGCACCATGATCCAGGACATTCCGGCAGAAATTTTTGGCGCTGAAAATCCTGAGCAGGTAATAAAAACCGGGAAATCAAACATGCACTGCAATTACTGGAACAGGATTTCGGATGATTCAAACCTGATGGGCATCAACTTTCATGCAATCCGGTTCACGGAACACCCGTTTTTTGGAAAAAATGTAAAAGTGAATAAATTATCGGAACCCCTAATTTACAGCAGCCACCACCAGGCAATAGAAAAACCTGGCAAAGGACTTGAAATAACCGCCCTTTCGCCCGACGGAAAAATCATTGAAGCCATTGCCCACAGCCGGTACCCCCATGTTTTTGCCGTACAGTTCCATCCCGAAGTCCCGGCCCTTTACGAAGACATGGAACTCTGGAAATTCCATCCCTCGGATTCACCCGCCACTTACCACCAAATGCTTGGTAAAAAAAGTGTCAGGTTTCACAAAAAATACTGGAAGTTCGTTTCGAAGGCTCTGAAAAATTCAATAACAGCGAAAAACTAATTTCGTTTCGATTTCACATCCTGTAACCCGGAATTTTACAGGGATCGGCGATTTGCAACCGCCAGTATGGTTTGGATATCATTTTAGTTGAATATCATTTTGGTTGAATATCATTTCATTTTTGCATCAAACCACAACCAGGTATCGGTTCTTATAAAATAGTTTCATGTTGAATATCATTTCATTTTTGCATCAAACCACAACTTTCCGGCGCATGATGCT
>JBMCIT010000286.1:0-2742 GCA_048616715.1 Tangfeifania sp.
TAAAAAATATTTAATCAGACTTTGTACATTTACCCAAAATAGAAAAACAGATTAATGAATATTGCCGTAAACACCCGGTTGCTTATTGAAGGAAAACTGGAAGGGATTGGCTGGTTTACTTTCGAAACATTAAAAAGGATTACCAACAATCACCCCGAGCATCAGTTTATTTTCATATTCGACAGGCCGTATAATAAAAATTATATTTTTTCTGAAAATGTCACCCCTGTGGTTGTGGGGCCGCCAACCCGGCACCCTGTTCTGTGGTACCTGTGGTTTGAATTTCAGGTTCCGCGTATTCTGAAAAAATACCGGGCCGACCTGTTTCTGTCGCCCGACGGTTATTTGTCGCTCAATACAAAAGTGCCGCAGATAGCTGTTATTCATGATGTTAACTTTGTGCACCGTCCGGAAGATTTACCCTGGCTGAAAGCTAAATATTACAACCATTTTTTTAAAAAATTTGCCCGGGTTGCGAGGCGAATTGCCACTGTTTCCTGCTATTCAAAAAAAGACATAGTCAGCTCGCTTAAAGTTGATTATGACAAAATAGATGTTGTTTACAATGGCATCAACCGGATTTTCACTCCCACTTCGGCAGAAAATCAAAAAAAAACACGTGAAAAATATACCGGCGGCCACCACTATTTTCTTTTTGTGGGAGCCCTGCATCCCCGAAAAAACATTACGGGATTACTGAAAGCTTATGATGCATTCAAAAGCCTTGACAAGAAAGATATAAAACTGGTAATTGTTGGCGGACAAATGCATAAAACCGGAGAGATGCATGAAACATATAATAACATGCGTTATAAAAACGATGTCGTTTTTACCGGCCGTGTTTCAACCCCCGACCTTCATGCTGTTTTGGGTGCAGCGATGGCACTTACGTTTGTACCTTTTTTCGAAGGTTTTGGAATTCCGGTTGTTGAAGCCATGAGCGCTGGAGTGCCGGTTATTTGCTCCAACACAACCTCGCTGCCCGAAGTAGGCGGAAACGCTGTTTTGTATGCCGACCCTGTAAAGACAGAACAGGTAACTGAGGCAATGTTGAAAATCTCAGAAGATGAAGATTTACGAAAATCACTCATTGAGAAAGGATTTAATCAAAAGAAAAAATTCAGTTGGGATGAAACAGCCCGGCTTTTATGGATAAGCGTGGAACGGGCCCTCCAGTGAAATTCAACCCGCCGGTTCAGGCACCAGCAACAATTCGCTGGTTTTTATTGTTAATTATTTTCGTATCTTAATTAAAAATAAATCTGGCAGAAATGAAAAATCCAAGTGTTGTATTTAGTTTTCTTTTAATCTTTAATTTCTTTTTTTTGAATACGCCGATTGTGGCCCAGCCTGACGGCGCAGCCCTTTATCAGCAATATTGCGCCCAGTGTCATGGCACTGATTTGGATGGAGGAAATGCCTCCAGCTTGATTGACGGCATCTGGCAGTATGGCGATGAAACCAGCTACATTACCCGCAATGTTAAATTCGGAATCCCCCATCTCGGAATGCCTTCCTACGAAAAATCACTTTCCGATGATGAAATCCGGGCAGTTATTCAGTATGTAATGAATGCTGAAAAAGAGTCGGGTGCTGTTGAGCCGCCTGTACCAAATATGCTCGAAACCATGGATTACGAAATGGAAGTGGAAACTTTTGCCGAAGGACTTGAAATTCCGTGGGCAATTGATTTTATTGACGGCCAAACAGCCCTGATAACCGAACGGCCGGGGAGATTGCGAATGGTTAAAAACGGCACACTTCAAACCGAACCTGTGAGAAACACACCTGAAGTATTGCACGAAGGACAAGGCGGGCTTTTAGATGTAGCCGTCGATCCGGAATACGAAAACAACGGCTGGATTTACCTGGCCTACAGCCATGTGCTGAAAGATGCTTCAACCGGTAACAGGCCACCTGCCATGACCCGGATTGTGCGCGGAAAAATTGAAAACAATACATGGACCAGCCAGCAGGTTTTATTTGAAGCTCCGCACGAAACTTACCGCACTACCCGCCATCATTACGGAAGCCGCATTGTTTTCGATCCGTGGGGATACCTTTATTTTGCTATTGGCGACCGTGGAGCAGGGTACCAGGCCCAGGATCCATCGCTGCCCAACGGAAAAGTGCATCGCATTCATAAAGACGGCAGCATTCCGAAAAACAATCCCTTCCTTTCAGAAGAAGACGCCATGAACACAGTTTACTCACTGGGCAACAGAAATATACAAGGAATGGCTATTCACCCCGAAACCGGTAAACTCTGGGTAACCGAACACGGCCCCATGGGTGGCGACGAACTTAACCTGATTGAAGCCGGCAACAACTATGGCTGGGAAACCATTACCTACGGACGGAATTACAACGGAACAATAATTACAGAACTCACCCATAAACCGGGAATGGAGCAACCCATTCTTTACTGGACCCCTTCAATCGCAGTTTGCGGACTTGATTTTTACCGGGGTGATCTGTTTGAAAAATGGAAAAACAGGTTGCTGGTCGGGGCGTTGAAATACGAAGAAGTTCGGTTACTCCACATAGAAAATGAAAGAGTAATGCACCAGGAAGTAATATTGAAAGGTGCCGGGCGTGTGCGCGACGTAGCTACCGGACCGGACGGGGCCATTTATGTTGTGACAAACAGCCCTGGAAAAGTATTGAGACTGATACCAAAAAACGATTAAAAAAAGGGAGCCGTTGCTCCCTTGCTGTTTAATACTTATCTCTAAAAAAAAT
>JBMCIT010000287.1:0-2740 GCA_048616715.1 Tangfeifania sp.
CTAAATATACTTCAAAATATTTTTTTATTGAGGAATGTGTGTCATTTGTTACTCAAATAATTTGCTGGCGGTACCATTCGAACCCTGCAACACTCAGGGCCTGAGAAATATTCATTGATTTGCAGCCGCCTGGCATGGGGATATAAACCTTCTTTTTACTTCTGTTAATTATATCGGGCGGTAATCCGTGCGATTCGCTGCCGGCCAGCAGTACCATTTTTTCAGGAAGTTTCTCATGATAAATATTTTTAGCGCCCTGGCAGGTTTCAAGAACAACCAGTTCATATTCATCCGATTTTATAATTGAATTAAATGATTCCTTCGAAAGTATTTCCCAGTTGGCCTGCTCAAATGAAAATCCTGCTGTTTTTTTTATTTTCGATTCCCTGTAAGTTGGTTTGTCGTTGATAAGCAGAATTTTTTCAGCATTCAGATTATGTCCCAAACGAATTATTTTTCCCAGGTTCGAAGGATTTTTTACTTCCCAGGCCGCCAGAATTATTTTTGCATTTCCAGGTACTGTTTTCACTTCCTGTTCGTTAAAAAACTTTACAGAGTTGGTATTCATTCTGCGACGGTATTTAATTCGCGATAAAATTATAATTTTGTGCAAAACTTAAAAAATGAGAATTCGAATATATCTTTCAATACTGCTGACAGCATTATTTTTTACCGCCTGCGGACCGTCAGATGAAGATAAAGCCAGGGAAAAAGTGAACCTGGCCAAATCATTATTAGAAAAGAATGATACAACCGCTGCGCTGCGTCATCTCGACAGCATTCCGAAAATCTACCCGGAAGCAGTTTATGCGGTGAATGCAGCCAAAAATCTGATGACTGAAGTTCAGTTCGATTTGTTGCACCGGAAAGAAGCGCAGCTCGATTCACTGAATGTGAAAATTGAAGAGCTTGAGAAACCTTTCAGAAAAGAAAAAACGGAATTCGACCGCTATGCGCAGTATATTCATATATGGCAGGATTTTGAGCGGGCGTGGGATCGTTCTTTCATTAAAGTACACCTCGATGAGCGCGGTGAAATTTACCTGAGCAGCAACTACCACGGCGAAAACTGGTTGAACCACACGGCGCTGCGTGTTTACGACCAGGGCGACGATGCCAAAACCGAAGAAATTCCGATTGGAAGCGTGGATAACCACCGGAGTGAATTTATGGATGCGGTGTGGGAAAAAGTGACTTACCGAAACGGGAAAGATAACGGGGTGATGGAATTTATTGCCAATAACACCGACCGCAACCTGAAAGCGGTATTCCTGGGCGATGAATATTACTACATCATTCTGGAATCCTATGATAAAGATGCGGTAAAAAGTGCAGTCGAATTATCGAAAGCCCTGAAAAAACGAAACCGGCTCCAAAAAGAGATCAACCGGCTTCAGTCAACACTTGATATCAGTTAAATAATTACTTCCACTGCTTCCGGTGGCTGGGCAAGCACAGCTTTTTCACCGTTTATCACAATGGGCCGTTTGAGCAGGCGCGGATTTTCAACCAGTATTTTTATCCATTCATCGTCGGTGAATTCTTTGCCTTTAAATTCTTCTTTGAACAGTTTTTCCTGGGTGCGAACAAAATCGAACGGTTTTTCGCCTGTTTTTTGAATCACTTCGCGCAATTCGTTTTCAGTTAACCCTTCGGTCAGGTATTTTTTCAGTTCGATATCGTATCCTTTTTCAGCCAAATATTTTAGCCCGGCGCGGCTTTTGGCACATCGCGGGTTGTGATAAATTTTCATAACAAAATGGTGTTTCTTTTTTATGTAATTGTAATAATCTTCCTGGGCGCGGTATTTTGAGTCCCGGCTCCGGTTGTTGTAATTGTTTTGAAGTTGCGGGTCGAGGATGCGTGCTTTTGTGTTGTCGCGTAACTGAATTTTCAGCATTTCTTTCAGTTCCGACTTAATATCTTCATCGTAAACCGGGCAGGCCACCTCTATTCTTCGGTTCAGGTTCCGGGGCATCCAGTCGGCCGAAGAGATGTACATTTTTTCATCGCCGTTGTTTCCAAAAAGAAAAATCCGCGAATGCTCGAGGTATTTGTCTACAATGCTGATGGCCGATATATTTTCCTTCAACTCTTTTTTGTCGAGTTGCAGTCCAAAAATTCCCCTTACGATTAATTCAATTTTTACGCCTGCTTTGGCGGCCTTGTAAATTTTTTTCATCATTCCCGGGTCAATAAGGCTGTTCATTTTCAGAATCATCCAGGCATCTTTTCCCTGTTTGGCCAGTTCAATTTCCCGCTCAATATTTTCCACAAAGTGATCGCGCATGTAAAACGGGCTTACTACCAGGTGCTTATAGTTATAATGTTTGTAGTTATGTTTAAAAAAGTCGAAAATCTTTTCTACCTCGTCAGCCAGGCGCGGATCTGCGGTGAGCAGGCCGTCATCGGCATAAACATTGGCAGTGCCTTCATGAAAATTACCGGTTCCGATGTAAGCATAATTCCGGAAGCCCGATTCTTCTTCGCGTTTTACCCATGCAAGTTTGCTGTGGACTTTCATGCCCGGAATTCCGTTAATCACATAAGCGCCTTCATCCTGCAGTTTGTTCGACCATAAAATGTTATTTTCCTCGTCGAAACGTGCCTGGAGTTCAATAACCACCGTCACTACTTTTCCGTTGCGAATGGCATTGAGCAGTGCATTCATCACTTTCGAACCTTCTGCTACGCGGTAAACGGTGAGCCCGATTTCCTTTACCTGCGGATCGATGGCGGC
>JBMCIT010000288.1:0-2714 GCA_048616715.1 Tangfeifania sp.
CAAAATAAGCGAAATCCCGGTTTTGAAAAACAATTCATACTGGCGGATGAAATGAAAAATCACGGCCACGCTAAACCCCGAAATTCCCGCGTAAATAGTATCGGAAATTGCAGCGCCCATTCCCGAGAAAATTCCGGAGAGCTGGTTTTGGTTAACCGTACGCTGAATAACCAGAATCCCTGTTGGCCCAAGTATAACAGAAGCCAGAAATCCCATCAATATTCCTTCAAACAGTAATTTGAAAATCATCGTGCAAAAATAACATTTTTCACGTTTGCAAGTTTTTTATTTTGACATGTTTTACTGAATGAAATATTTTTACTTTTATGTTTCGATTTTAAAAACTAAAAATACAATGGAAGAATTAACGGTTGGAACACGCGTGGATCATCCGCGATACGGCGAAGGAATCGTGAGTAAAAATAACCTGACGGCTTACGAGATTTTTTTTGAAAGAGGAGGTAAAATTGAAATTACCAAACGGAATACCGATTTAACAGTTTTAGAGAGAAACGACGAGGCTCCTGCAAAAACCGGCCTTTCGCTTGCCGATTTTGAAAAAGTACTTACATACGTGCTCGATCAGTACGGGGCATTAAACGAAGTGGTTCCGCTGGGCGAAAAGTGGCACGGCGGAAAAATGCTGCTTCAACCTGCAAATCCTGAACTCAAGCCAAAGGACATTCCGGTGGAAGCATTTTTTCACAAAATTGTCATGTTGCGCGACCGCCTGAGGGTGCTGGAACAAAACATCAACAGCCACAAAGTTTTAACCGATGAAGAAAAAGTGAACCTGCAGCAATACATCACCCGCATTTACGGTTCGCTCACTACGTTCAACGTGTTGTTTTCAGAAAAAGAACACTACTTTGTGGGGGCAAAATCAAAATAGAACAAGGGGTTGCAACCCCTTGTTTTTTCGCAACCTAAAAATCTAAAACATGAAACAAGCAATTACTTTTCTGATTTTCTTTTCCATGGCATTTTCCCTTTTTGCACAGGACAACGTTTTGAAAGTTTGGCCCGACGGCGCACCCAATGACAACAGAATGACCGAACCCGAGGAAAAATACGACGGCGTGCGGGTGCGAAATGTGTCGGAAGCCGAAATGTATGTGTATTTGCCTGATGAAGAAAAAAATACCGGTGCCGCGGTAGTCATTTGTCCGGGTGGCGGTTACTGGATTGAAGCCATGGACCACGAAGGATATGATATTGCGGAATGGCTCAAATCGAAAGGAATTGCCGGAATTGTACTGAAATACCGGTTGCCTTACGGGCATCACGAAGTGCCGGCGACTGATGCCCGGCAGGCAATACGAATCGTTAGAAGAAATGCCGAAAAGTGGGGCATCGATCCGGATAAAATCGGGATTGCCGGCTCTTCGGCGGGCGGCCATCTCGCCTCTACTGTTGGAACCCGCTTCGATTTCGGAAACGAAAATGCCGGTTCTGAACTTGAAAAAATGAGCAGCCGCCCCGATTTTATGCTGCTGCTATATCCGGTTATCACTTTCCGCGAAGAGTTCGGGCACATGGGCTCCCGCAATAACCTGATTGGCGAAGGGAACAATTGGGAACTGGTGGAAAAATATTCCAATGAGCTGCATGTTTCACCTCAAACGCCGCCCACATTTCTGGTGCTCGCCGACGATGATTCAGGCGTGGTTCCCCGGAACTCAGTTGAATTTTATTTGGCACTGAAAGAAAACAATGTACCGGCCGAAATGCATATATTTGCTGAAGGCGGCCACGGATTTGGGATTACCAAACACAACCTGCCGGTTGACCAGTGGCCCAATCTGTTTTATAATTGGCTGCAGGCCGTTGAAATAATTGAATAATGCAAATTACGCATCCTTTAAACGTCATTAAATTTTGTCCGAAATGTGGTTCATCTGCGTTTCATCAATCAGGAGAACGTTCGTTAAAGTGCGACCAATGTGGTTTTCACTTTTTTATAAATTCGGCGGCGGCGGTTGCCGCACTTGTTTCTGATGACGAAGGAAACCTGCTGCTGACCACCCGCGCTGTGGAACCCGATTCCGGCAAACTCGACTTACCGGGCGGGTTTATCGATCCGGGAGAATCGGCTGAAAATGCCGTAAAAAGAGAATTGGAGGAAGAACTTTCGTTGAAGGTGAAATCGCTTGAATACATCGGTTCGGCGCCCAATGAATATGTCTTTTCGGGGTACAGCGTTTTTACACTCGATATGGCTTTTCGCGTTGTTCCTGAATCAGTTACCGGGCTGGTTCCCATGGACGATATTCTCGGTTACCGGTTTTATGCTGAAAATGAAATTGACTATACACAAATTCCGGCCCCTTCAATTAAATCATTTGTCAAACAATATTTTTCAACATGAATGAAATAAGACTCCGTTTAAAAGCACTGCGACTTGAAATGCTCAAACGCGACCTCGATGCCTGGTACATTTCGGGAACCGACCCGCACGCTAGTGAGTACCTGCCCGACCGGTGGCAGACCCGTGCATTTATTTCCGGATTTACCGGTTCGTACGGAATTGTGGTGGTTACACAGGAAGAAGCCGGTTTGTGGACCGACACCCGTTACTTTCTACAGGCTGAAGATCAACTGAAGGGTACGGGAATAAAAATGTACAAATTGCGCGTTCCCGATGCTGTTTCGCCGGAAGAATGGCTGGTAAAAAAACTGGATACCGGCAGCAAAGTGGGGTTCGACCCGCAAAC
>JBMCIT010000289.1:0-2709 GCA_048616715.1 Tangfeifania sp.
GAAAAACTTTTTCAGCAAAAATTTGAAAAGCGGACATACCGCAGTCAGTTTAACACGGCACGTTTTACCGGTTTTGAAGTAAAAAATGCTGAAACCGATTTGTGGATTGGCATCGATCCGGATTCCTACAAACCGGAGATGAAAGAAGTGGCCTTAAAAAAAATGGAAGTGCTGCGCGAAAAACTCGACAGTTACATTCAGTCCGAACCTTATTTTAAAAAAAGCCTGAAACCGTTTCAGCCCGGAGAAAAAGCGCCGGCTGAGGCAGTTGAAATGGCAACGGCAGCCGGAAAAGCAGGCATCGGTCCGATGTCGACAGTAGCCGGCCTTTTCGCACGTGAAGTTGGCAATGAAATTACTCAGAACTTTTCGCTTAACGAATTGGTTATTGAAAACGGTGGGGATATTTACGCCATATTGAATAAAGAACTCATTCTTTGCGTTTTCGCAGGTGATTCGCCACTGTCAGAACGAATAGCGCTGAGAATTACCCCGGAGATCAACAAGCTTGGAATATGTACATCTGCCGGAACGGTGGGACCGTCTCTAAGTTACGGAAAAGCCGATGCCGTGGTTGTAATTGCTGAAGATGCATTGGTAGCCGATGCCTTCGCCACAGCTTTTGGCAACAAAGTAAAATCGCCAAATGACGTGGAAAAAATTATCGGCAAGGCGGAAAAATATCCGGAAATTTTATCGCTCCTGATTATTTGTGATGATAAAATTGGGGTGAAAGGTGAATTTGAGATAAAATTATTAAAGTAATATCCTGATCTTCCGCAAACTGGCGGGAATGGATAAGAGACAAAACATAAAAAATAAAATGCAACGTAAAAAAGATATACGCAAAGAGCTTGAATCGCGCGTGCTGGTTATGGATGGTGCAATGGGATCGCTGTTGCAGGAATATAAATTAACTGAAAAAGATTACCGCGGTGAATTATTGAAGGATGCACAGCACGACCAAAAAGGAAATAACGATATATTGTCCTTAACCCATCCTGAAATTATTGCTGAAATTCACGATAAATACCTGGAAGCAGGTGCCGATATTATTTTAACAAACACATTTAATGCAAACCGCATTTCGCAGGCCGATTACAACACGCAGGATTTGGTTTATGACCTGAACAAAGCCTCGGCTGAAATCGCCCGGAAAGAAGCGGATAAATATTCAGAAAAAAATCCTGAAAAGCCGCGGTTTGTAGCGGGCACGCTCGGTCCAACCAATAAAACACTGTCACTTTCGCCCGATGTGAATGATCCGGGTTACCGGGCAGTATCGTTCGACGACATTAAAATCGCTTACCGCGAGCAGGTAAACGGGCTCATCGACGGTGGAGCAGACCTGTTCCTAATTGAAACCATTTTTGATACGCTGAATGCCAAAGCCGCAATCTTTGCGGTTGAAGAGGCGCTGGAAGAACGCGGGATACGCCTGCCGCTAATGATTTCAGGCACCATCACCGATGCCAGCGGACGAACCCTTTCAGGCCAGACACTCGGCGCTTTCCTGAATTCATTGTCACACACCGACCTGCTGAGTATCGGACTGAACTGCTCGCTGGGGGCCAGTGAACTTGAACCTTACGTAAAAGAGTTGTCTCAAAAAGCACCGTTTAATATCAGCGCCCACCCCAACGCCGGACTGCCCAACCAGTTTGGCGAATACGATGAAACTCCCGAAATTATGGGCCGCTACATAAAAGATTACCTCGATAACAGTTATGTGAACATTATTGGGGGCTGCTGCGGAACAACGCCTGACCACATCCGTGAATTTGCCAAAATGGCCGCGCAGGCCAGGCCTCACAAAACTACTGCGCAAAGCTGCAATACAAAGCTGAGTGGCCTCGAGGCGGTAGAAATCACCAGCGAAACTAATTTTGTGAACATTGGCGAGCGTTGCAACGTAGCCGGGTCGCGAAAATTTGCCCGCCTCATTCGTGAACAAAAATATGAAGAGGCACTGGCCATTGCCCGCGACCAGGTAGAAAACGGCGCCCAGGTAATCGATGTAAACATGGATGACGCCATGCTCGATGCCGAAAAGGAAATGGTGACTTTTCTGAACCTGATGATGGCCGAACCCGACATTGCCAAACTTCCGGTGATGGTGGACTCCTCGAAATGGAACGTAATTGAATCCGGGCTGAAATGCCTCCAGGGAAAAGCAATCGTGAATTCCATCAGCTTAAAAGAAGGCGAAGCAAGTTTCATTGAACAGGCAAAAAAGATAAAACTTTACGGTGCGGCGGTTGTGGTGATGGCTTTCGATGAAAAAGGACAGGCCGATTCGTATGAACGCCGCATTGAAATTTGCCGGCGCGCCTACAATATTCTTACTGAAAAAGTGGATTTTCCGCCACAGGACATTATTTTCGATCCGAATGTACTGACTATCGGTACCGGAATCGAGGAGCACAACAATTATGCAGTTGATTTTATTGAAACGGTAAAATGGATCAAGGAAAACCTGCCGCACGCCAAAACCAGCGGGGGAATAAGCAATGTTTCATTCTCTTTCCGCGGAAACGACGTGGTGCGCGAAGCCATGCACTCGGTTTTTCTGTTTCATGCGATTAAGGCGGGGCTGGATATGGGAATCGTTAATCCGGGAATGTTGCAGATTTACGATGAAATCCCGAAAGACCTGCTCGAAAAAACAGAAGATCTGGTGTTAAATCGCAGGCCCGATGCCACTGAGCG
>JBMCIT010000290.1:0-2689 GCA_048616715.1 Tangfeifania sp.
GCCCGTTTCATCGTTTTTTTGATGTACGAATCTTCAAATAACTTCTCATTTTCCGGGGATTGAGCTACGGAAACAGATACCAGGGAGGCAATGGCAAGGAATGTAACAAATAGTTTCTTCATGATTTAAATTTTGGGTCAAATATATGCAATCGATTGCATTTAAAAAACAGGTTTGTGAAAAAATTTTTAACAAACTCATTGAATTAAATCCCCGGATTGTTTGGATACAAATTAATCGCTATACTTGCACAAAAATATTAATAATATGAATTACGGACACGGACATCACGGCCATTCTGAAATTTACCAAAGTTGGTAGGCTAATGTTGTTTTGTTTCGTTTTTAAGAATATAAACTAAGGGCTTGCCGGCAAAGGCAGGCCTTTTTTGTTTGACTTAAATTTCACGAGCAAAACGAAGTGAAATTTTTAGTCAAACAAAATCCCGAAAAGCGAAGTGATTCGGGATCTGCTAAATTAAAAAGAAAAATATATGGAAAAACTGAAAATTGCGATTCAAACAAAAGGACGGTTAAATGAAGACTCGATGGGATTAATCCGTGAATCGGGCATCGATTTAAGCATGGGAAGACGCAAACTGGTATCGTCTGCCGGCAATTTCCCGATGGAAGCACTCTTTTTGCGCGACGATGATATACCACAAACTGTGGCCGACAGCGTGGCCGATGTGGGTATTGTCGGCGAAAATGAAATGCTGGAAAAGCAGGAAGATGTGGTGATTGCCAAACGCCTCGGCTTCAGCAAATGCCGTCTTTCGCTGGCTATTCCCAAAAACACCGATTACCCGGGCGTTGAATATTTCAACGGCAAAAAAATAGCCACCTCTTACCCCAATATCCTGAAAAAGTTTCTGGATGAAAATAATGTAAAGGCTGAAATCCATGTAATTACGGGGTCAGTGGAAATTGCTCCCGGAATTGGCCTGGCCGATGCCATTTTCGACATTGTCAGTTCTGGTTCTACCCTTGTCAGCAACCGGTTGAAAGAAGTGGAAGTAGTTGTGAAATCGGAAGCTGTGCTGATTGCCCGCCCTGATTTGCCGGCTGAAAAGCAGGAAATTCTGGATGAATTTATTTTCCGGATGGAATCGGTACAACGGGCAGAAGGCAAAAAATACATTCTGCTGAACACACCCAATGAAAAAATCCAGGAGGTAGCAAGCCTGCTTCCCGGCATGAAAAGCCCGACTGTGGTTCCGCTTGCCAAAGAAGGCTGGAGTTCCATGCACTCGGTAATTGCAGAAGACGATTTCTGGGAAATCATCGGCAAATTGAAAAAAGCCGGTGCCGAAGGAATTCTGGTGGTTCCAATCGAAAAAATGATTTTCTGAAAATTCAGAAGTATAAAAAGACAAAAATGAAAACGATTGTCAATCCGGAGAGAAGTAAGTGGCCACAGATACTTCAGCGGCCCCAGTTTGATGTGAGCGATTTGCACGAAAAAGTACAGACTGTTTTAACCGACATCAGGCACTTGGGCGATGCAGCACTAAAGGAATACACCCAAAAATTTGATGGCGTTGAACTAAAGCAATTCCGGGTAACAGAAGAAGAAATTACCGACGCCGAGAAACGGGTTAATGAAGAACTGAAAGCAGCCATGCGACTTGCTTCTGCCAACATCGAAAAATTTCATGCTTCACAAAAAACAGGTATCCGAAAAATTGAAACTATGCCGGGCGTTACCTGCTGGCAAAAAGCAGTAGCCATCGAAAAAGTGGGATTGTACATACCCGGAGGAACGGCGCCGCTGCTGTCCACGGTGTTGATGCTGGCAATTCCGGCGCGTATTGCAGGTTGCAAAGAGATAGTTCTGTGCACACCTCCCGGAAAAGACGGAAAAATTCACCCGGCGATTTTATATGCTGCAAAAATATCAGGTGTAAAAAATATTTTTAAGCTGGGCGGCGTTCAGGCCATCGGGGCTATGGCTTTCGGGACTGAATCTGTTACAAAGACGGATAAAATTTTTGGTCCCGGCAACCAGTTTGTAACTGCAGCCAAACAACTGGTAAGCATGAACGATGTGGCCATCGATATGCCCGCAGGTCCGTCGGAAGTGATGGTAGTTGCCGATGAGTCGGCCAACCCGGCTTTTGTGGCTTCCGACCTTTTGTCTCAGGCCGAACACGGTGCCGACAGCCAGGTGGTTTTATTGGCCACCAGCCAAATGCTGGTGCACGAAATCAAGGAACAAATAAAAATTCAGCTCGAAAATCTTCCGAGAAAAGAATTTGCAAAAAAATCACTTGAAAACAGTTTGGCAGTTGTTTTGAAGAGCAGGCAAAATACCGTTGAAATGATAAACGAATATGCACCTGAACATTTGATTTTGTGTACAAACGATTATCCTGAACTGGCGGAACAAGTGATGAATGCCGGCTCGGTATTTTTGGGGAACTACACTCCTGAAAGTGCCGGCGATTATGCTTCAGGCACCAATCATACGCTGCCTACAAATGGCTGGGCAAAAACGTACAGCGGTGTCAATCTCGACAGTTTCATGAAAAAAATTACCTTTCAGGAAATCACATCCGAAGGCTTGCGTAACATTGGGCCGGCTGTTGAAATCATGGCAGCAGAAGAATTGCTGGAGGCGCATAAAAATGCGGTGAGTTTGAGATTGAAGATATAAAAGATTGATATTATTTTGAAATTAACGGGTATTT
>JBMCIT010000291.1:0-2686 GCA_048616715.1 Tangfeifania sp.
TTGCCGCCCAGCATGGCAATGTAGGCCGCCAAAACACCGCCGGCCAGTGTGGCCATGCCGCCGGTCATTACCAGCAGCATTTCCGATTTGCTGATTTTATTGAGATAAGCTTTAATTAACAGCGGCGATTCGGTTTGTCCCAGGAAAATATTACCGGCAACCGACAATGCTTCGGCACCCGAAATTTTCAGCGCTTTGGTGAATACCCACGCCATTCCGTAAACCACTTTCTGAATGATTCCCCAGTAAAACAATAAACTGGTAAGTGCCGAAAAGAAAATAATGGTAGGCAGCACCTGGAACAGAAAAATGTAGCCGTAAGTATCGGCATCCATTAAATCGCCCAAAAGAAACTCACTGCCCGCTTTTGTAAAGTCGAGAATTTTTACAAATATCTGCCCGAAAAATTCAAAAATAACCCTGATAAAAGGGACGTATAAAACTCCCACAGCCAGTGCAATTTGAATTATTAAACCGATTATTACCGTACGCCAGGGAATGTTGCGGCGGTTGGTGCTAAGCAAAAATCCCAGGAAGATGAGTGCAGCCATTCCCAGCAAACCCCTGAAAAGGGCAGATATGGTAAAGGGAGTTTCCCTTTCTTCGGATAAAAGTAATACTGAAGTATCGGACGATTCCTGTTCGGTTGGTGAAATTTGTTCGGCATTCTCAGTTGTTGTCTCCGTATTTTGGGAGTGAACGGGTTGAAAAAAGAAAATGCCGGTAACAACGACCAGCATAAAAAGAAATTGCTTCATTTTTTAACAGGTTAATTTTTTTTGCGGTTGTTAATTTCGTCCCTCACCACCGAGGCTTTTTCATAATCTTCATTCTGGATGGCTTCGTTCAGCAACTCTTCCAACTCCTGCAACGTGTATTGCGAAAACGAAGAAGAGGGCCCGGTTCCGGATTTTTTTTCGGAGGGCTCCCGGGGAGGTTCCTTCAGGTCGTCCGATTCCATCACAATTCCGGCCTTCGACAGAATGTCTTCGGTGGTGTAAATCGGGCACCTGAAACGCAATGCCAGCGCCACGGCATCAGATGTCCGCGAATCGATTTTCACTTCCTTGCCATCCATTTCACACAATAATTCCGAATAAAAAATTCCTTCTTCCAGTTTGTAAATGGTTACTTCCAGCAATACAATTTCAAAAGCCAGTGCAATGTTTTTAATTAAATCGTGGGTGAGCGGCCGCGGGGGTTTCAGTCCTTCCAGTTGAATAGCGATGGCCTGCGCTTCCACCGGCCCAATGATAATGGGCATACGGCGTTCACCCTTCTCTTCTGCTAAAACAAGTGCGTAAGCTCCTGATTGTGTCTGGCTTACTGAGAGTCCTAAGATGTTTAAACGAATTTTTTGCATTCCAGATTCTGCCTCGTTTTTAATGTGAAAACAAATATAACAATCATTTTTGTTTTAGCTAAGCTTCGTAAACGGAAGTAGGAAAACTTTCTTGCCACGTATGCTTTCGGTAAACCCACTTATCTGTTTATACAGCCAGGATTCTTAATTGTTGAATCCAAAAGACTGAAAAATAAAACCGTCAATATTTGCCAATTATCTAAAAATAACTACTTTTGCAGTCCGAATTTTGAATCGTTCAGGCCCGAAAAAGAGGAATCAAAAGTGATTCACGCCTGGCGGTGTAAACATTAAAAACTGAAATTATGTACGCGATTGTAGAGATTGCAGGGCACCAGTTCAAGGTGGAAAAAGACAAAAAACTGTATGTTCACCAGTTGGATGCCAGCGAAGGCGACTCGGTAGATTTTGACAAAGTGTTGCTTGTTGACAACGACGGAAAAATTGCCGTAGGAACCCCCACCGTTAATGGTGCAAAAGTGACAGCCAAAGTGCTGCAAAACGTGAAAGGCGACAAAGTGCTGGTCTTCAAAAAGAAAAGAAGAAAAGGTTATAAAAAACTAAATGGCCACCGTCAGCAGTTCACACAAATACAAATTGAAAACATTGTTGGATAACTAAAAAACATTTACCATGGCTCATAAGAAAGGTGTAGGTAGTTCGAAGAACGGACGCGAATCGGAAAGTAAACGACTGGGAGTAAAAATATACGGAGGTCAGTTTGCCAAAGCTGGTAATATTTTAGTTCGCCAGCGTGGAACACAACACTATCCGGGCGAAAATGTAGGAATGGGGAAAGACCATACCCTGTTTTCATTGATCGACGGAACTGTTGTTTTTAAAAGAAAAAGAAAAGATCGATCGTTTGTATCGGTTGAGCCGCTTGTAGAAGTGGAAACTGCTGTGGCAGAAGCTCCGGCCCCAAAAGCGCCGAAAGCTGAAAAACCAAAAGCCGAAAGCAAACCGGTTGCTGAAACAAAAGAAGAAGCGCCGAAAGCTGAGGCAAAAGTGGAAGCTGCAAAAGCAGAAGCCAAAAACGCCGGTGAAAAAGACGACCTCAAAAAACTCAATGGTGTAGGCCCAAAACTGGAAGAAGTTTTCAACGCCGCAGGAATTGCAACATTCGAAAACTTTGCCTCAACTCCGGTTGAAAAGCTGAACGAAATCCTGGAAGAAGCCGGAAGCCGTTATTCAGGTAAAGACCCTGCTCCCTGGGTTGAGCAGGCAAAAGAACTGGCAAAAGAGAAGTAAAAATTTCAGGGATGCATTATCCCATTGAAGAGATATAAAAATCTCCTGTCGAAACCGGCAGGAGATTTTTTT
>JBMCIT010000292.1:0-2675 GCA_048616715.1 Tangfeifania sp.
GTTACGATAGCGAAAAAATTACAGGAAAAGTATCTTTCGGAATAGGAACCGCTGCTGATCCGTATGAAGGAATTGGGCGTGGCCGTCTCAATATTGAGTTTCTGCCCACGTTTAGGGATGAAAAGGGAGCATTCGGAACTCCTACAAGCGATTCGGAAAGGACTGCTGTTACTCAGGATACCAAGCGTTTTTTAATGGTTATAATTGATTTTGGAGAGGGAGATTTAAGGAAAGCTACCAAACTTGCGTCTGAATATTTGAAGCGGTTTGCCTTTGCCAAAAATATAAAAATTAAAAGGATACAATAAATGCAAAAAATTAGTGCGCTTATACTACGCCTGCTGGGTTGGAAAGTAAATGGTTTTGTGGTGCCCGAAAACAAATGCATCATCATTGGGGTACCTCATACCAGTGCCTGGGACTTTGTAATTTCTTACCTGTTTTATAACTCACTCGGAGGAAAAGCAAGTATCTTGGTTAAAAAAGAATTATTTTTCTGGCCCGTCGGATTTTTTGTCCGGAAAATGGGGGGAGTACCCATTGATCGCTCAAAAGGGGCCAATGTCATCCGGCAGGCCGTACATCATTTCAATACCAGGGATTACCTTCACCTGGCCATGACACCCGAAGGAACCCGGAAACGGACCAGACGCTGGAAAGCCGGATTTCATACCATTGCCAAACTTGCAGATGTGCCGGTTTATCTTGGCAGTTTCGACTGGGGACGTAAAGAAATGTCGATCTGGGAAAAATTTGAACTTACCGACGATGCCCGGGCCGACATTAAACGCATGAAAGATTACTATCGGGAAAAAGGCATTCAGGGAAAATTTCCTGAAAATTTTACAACAGAATATTAGTCCTTACCGTTATTTGGCAGCCTCATTTAATGCTGATTGCTTTTGTTTGTAAGCCATCTCCATAGCTTCTGTTTTTTCAGGCATCTTTTCTGCCAAATTACTTATTTCCTGTTTTGTGCAATGCATGACCCACTTTTTTTTTAGATTTTCATTTCGATTAGGCGGGACTGCAACTCGGTTGGCTGGAGTAATTTTGTTTTAACCCGCTGCGATTTCGGAAGTACATATCTCAGTTGTCTTATTTCCTTTATTTCGTCTAATGCTTTTTCCGGGGATATGCCAATTTGATTTTCCCTCAGTAGCCGTTCGAGCTCTTTATAAATTGCATAAGCTGCAAAACATATACAAATGTGCGCTTCTATCCGATTTTTTAATCTGTGGTAAACCGGGCGTATTCTCAAGTCTGTTTTTGATATGCGAAACGCTTTCTCTACCTGCCACAATTGACTGTACTGCCCGATAACTTCTTTTCGTGGCAGATGGGTATTTGTAACATACCCTTTCAGTCCGTCCCAAATACTGTCAGCTTCATATTTTTTATAGTCAATCGTAATATTTACTTCACCCGAAAGTTTCAGGTATTTATTGTATCCGCGGTTGTTGATATGGTCTTTGGTTAGTTTTCCGGTTCTGAGCTTCTTTTCCAATCGTTTCAATCCTTTTTCCCGGTTCTTCTTGTCATTGCGGGCCCTTTTTTGAGAATAGCTGATGATTAACCGGCCATTTCGGCTTTTTAATTCACCGGGTTTGCTTTCTTCAACACCAAGCTTAATGACTTTTGATTTTATTGCCTGGGTTTCATTTTTAAGTCTTCCGCCGAGAATATATTCATAGTGGTTTTCTTGTAATGCATCAATATTTTTTTGAGAAAGAAGCGCGGCATCGGCCACAATTATTGGTTTATCAATGTCAAATTTCTTCTGAAAAGTTTCAAGCATCGGTATCAGGGTTTTGGTTTCCGATGTATTGCCTTCGAATATTTGGTATCCGATGGGATAGCCATGATTGCTAACCAGCAGTCCAATCATGATTTGGGGCTGCTGGTGTTTTCCATCCTTATTGAACCCAGGGATGCGGTAATCATCTTGTTCCGATGCTTCAAAATACAGGGTAGTCATATCATAAAATACCACACCAATTTTATTTTTCAAAAGCTTGCGGGTGTAATCAAACATTGTTTGCTCAATGGTAGGTTTTAGTTCAGCGTTTAGCTCGTCTAAAAAGCGATATATGGAATAAACACTTACATCGGTGTTTAAATGCTGTTTAAAGTAGTCTGCGGTTTTTAATTTGCTGCCGGGATATACCAGCCTGCACAGTACCAGGTTACGAAAATAATTGCATGACCCACCACACAGGAACCCGATTTTCTCATAAATTTTACCCAGTATTAACCCGGAACCGACAATCTGTAAATGGTCGTTTGCAATACCAGTTACAAAATTCTCAACAACTAAATCATCGTGCTCAACAAAGAGGGGTTGCATGCCCTGAAGCCGCTCCAGCTCTGTGTTGGCAAGCAACACCAGAAGTTCTTCCTCGCGCTTTGTCCTTGCTATTCCAATGGTTTTGACAACCGTGTTCTTCCGGTTAATCTTTCGGGTAATCTGGATACTAACTGAACCGCTCCGGTTCTTGTTTCTTCGAACAAACATGCCCTAAAAATAGCTCCGCATGACCCAAAATACCAAATTTAAAATCTTAAAGTGTTGATAATCAGAATCAATTTTTTAAGCGATCTGATCGCTGCACAAAACAGGAAGTGAGGTAAAATTAGGGAATTCAAAACGGAATTACATTTTTCTCAATGCCTTT
>JBMCIT010000293.1:0-2674 GCA_048616715.1 Tangfeifania sp.
GAAGGCGTTGAAATGAGTGTTTTTAAAAGTTCGATATATTTTTGCTTCATCTTTAATTCGATTTGACGGTGCAAAAGTGGTAAAAATTTTGATATTCATTCAATCCTAAATTCTGTTATCTTTTATTTTTATGATAGATTTGTTCCTGAATCAATAAAACCTGTTACCATGAAAAAAATACTTCTCTTTATTGCTTTAATCCTTATTGTTTTACCAGCCATTTCTCAAAAAGGAAAAGTAATTGAATCGCTTCAGTTTGAAAGTAAACTGGTTGAAAAACCAAACGTTTTGTTTATTGCTGTAGATGATTTGCGCCCGGAACTGGCAGCTTACGGGGCTTCGCACATTCATTCGCCCAATATAGACAAGCTTGCGGAATCGGGGTTGACATTCAACCGTGCTTATTGCAATATTCCTGTGTGTGGCGCTTCGCGTGCCAGTCTGTTGTCAGGAATCCGGCCCAACCGGCACCGTTTTGTGAACTACAGTTGCCGGCAGGACGAAGATGTGCCGGGTGTGGTGAGTTTGCCCATGCATTTCAAGAATAATGGATATCACACTGTTTCACTGGGGAAAATCTATCATCATATTACCGACGGACAGGGAAGCTGGTCGGAAGCTCCCTGGTCTCCTGAAGGCGACTGGCAAGGCTGGCAGGCCTACGTTTTACCTGAATCACACGAAGTGATTGAGCCGCGGCCAGGTGGAAACGGGATTAACGGCCCTTCGTTTGAAGCGCCTGATGCACCCGATCATATTTACCCTGATGGAATGATTGCCGGTGAAGCTATGCGAAAACTGGAACAGTTTAAAAATTCGGAAGAACCTTTTTTTCTTGCAGTGGGGTTTTTAAAACCGCACCTGCCTTTTAACGCTCCCAAAAAATACTGGGATTTGTATGATTTTGATGAAATAGAATTGCCGGCTTATATGAAAAAGCCCGAAGGGGCGCCCGATCAGTCCATGCACAATTTTGGCGAATTGCGCAATTACACCGATGTTCCCGACCAGGGCCCGATGGAAGAAGATTTCATGCGGAAACTGATTCACGGGTATTATGCCTGCGTGAGTTATACCGATGCTCAAATTGGCAAAGTGCTGGATAAACTGGAAGATTTGGGAATGACAGAAAATACCATTGTTATTTTGTGGGGCGATCATGGCTGGCACCTCGGAGAGCACAATTTATGGTGCAAACATTGCAATTTTGAAAAGGTATTGCACACACCGCTAATAATAAAAGCGCCCGGTAAAAAAGCTGGTATTAAAACCGACGCTTTGGTGGAATATGTCGATATTTACCCGTCTTTGTGCGAACTGGCCGGGTTGGAAAAACCATTTCACCTGCAGGGGAAAAGTTTTGTGCCGCTTGCTGAAAATCCCGATTTGTCGTGGAAAGAAGCTGTTTACTGCCGGTGGATCCGAGGTGAAACAGTGGTGACACAGACTCATACTTATACTCAGTGGTACAACGACAATTCAGGCGAAGTCGAGGCACGAATGCTGTATGACCTGGAAAATGATCCGGAGGAAACGGTAAATATTTCAGAAGTGAGAGAAAACAAAAAGCTGGTTTTGAATCTGGCAGAAAAACTGGAAAAACACATTGCCGAACGCGACACTTTAAATATCCCGTAAAATGAGAAACAGAACAACATATTTTTTGTCATTTTTATTGTTTTTGCTGATTTCAACAGCTTCCTGCGATAAATCGGAGCAACAACCCAATATTGTGCTAATCATGGCCGACGACATGGGATACGAATGTATCGGGGCGAACGGAAACACGGAATACGATACACCCAACCTCGACCGCCTGGCTGAGTCCGGAGTCCGGTTTACCAATTGTTATTCGCAGCCTTTGTGTACGCCGTCGCGGGTAAAAATTATGACTGGAAAATACAATTTCAGGAACTATGAAGATTTCGGCTATCTCAATCCCAATCAGCAAACATTTGGAAACCTTTTGAAGGAAGCCGGTTATGCCACCTGCATCACCGGGAAATGGCAGTTGAACGGCCTGAACCGCGATAATCCGGGAAACCAGGACACTGACCGTCCGTATCAATTCGGATTCGATGAATATTGTTTGTGGCAACTTCACCATACCCGAGCCGAAGGGGAACGATTTGCCGATGCACTCATTACACAAAACGGTCAGGATCTGCCACGCGATCCGGATATGTACGGACCACAGGTTTTCGCAGACTTTGCTTGCGATTTCATCGAAAAAAATGCCGGTTCAGAAAAGCCGTTTTTTATTTATTACCCGATGGTGCTGGTGCACGATCCGTTTGTTCCAACTCCCGATTCACCGGAATGGGCAAATCCTGAAAGGCGTTATGAAAATGACACCGCTTACTTTGCTGACATGATGGCGTACACCGACAAAATTGTGGGGCAGATTGAAAAAGTATTGAAAGAAAATAATGAATGGGAAAATACGCTTTTCATTTTTACTGCCGACAATGGAACACATCCTACCGTTATTTCATCCACAACTTACGGAAAAGTAAAAGGTGCAAAAGGGCAGTCGATAAATGACGGAAACCGGGTGCCGATGATAGTAAACTGGCCTGAAAAAATAAAGAACAAACTCACTACCGGTGCGTTGCTCTCGTTTAATGATTTTCTACCTACCCTTTGCGAAGCAGCCGGCATTTCAACCGATAAA
>JBMCIT010000294.1:0-2667 GCA_048616715.1 Tangfeifania sp.
CCGCCGTTCCAGGCAAAGTTTCCGAAAATGCCGAGGTAGTGGTTTTTCGGCGCCATGTGCTCAATGGTCGATAACAGGATTTCCACATTGGGAAACATTGAATTGTTGTAGGCCGGACTTCCAACAATAAATCCTTTGTATTTAAAAACATCGTTGATGATATACGAAGCGTGCGTTTTTGAGGCATCGTAAACCCTGATGTTTTTAATGCCGCGTTCGGCCAGCCGGCGGGCAATCACTTCCGCCATTTTTTGCGTGTTCCCATACATCGAGCCGTAAACAATTACCACACCTTTGTCGAGGTCGTACGAACTCCATTTGTTGTAGCGGGTCAGCACCCAGTCGAGGTCGGTGCGCCAGATGGGGCCGTGGGTGGCGGCAATCATTTTAATGTCGAGCGGTGCCAGTTTTTTAATGGCGCGCTGTGTGTGCGGGCAGTATTTCCCCACAATATTGGTGAAGTAGCGCATCACTTCAATCTCATAAAAACCGAGGTTGATTTCATCGTCGAAAACACCGCCGTCGAGCGTACCGTAACTGCCAAAAGCATCGCCCGAGAAAAGGATTTTATTGGTTTCTTCAAAAGTCACCATGGTTTCGGGCCAGTGCACCATGGGGATGGTTTGAAACTGCAGGCGGTGTTTCCCCAGGTCGAGCACATCGTTGTCGTGAACCATGTGTACATTCTCCGGCTCCATGTAAAAACTCTCAACAAATGCAAACGTTTTTTTATTGCCAACCAATGTAATTTCAGGATATTTCTGCACGATGGCTTTCAGGGCCCCCGAGTGATCGGGTTCCATGTGATTAATTACCAGGTAATCGATGGCGCGGTCGCCAATTATTTCTTCGATGTTTTCTAAGTATTCATCGATAAATGAACGCTCGACGGTATCAATCAAAGCAATTTTTTCATCCACAATCAGGTAAGAATTGTAGGAAATTCCGTGTGGAATCGGCCAGATATTTTCAAACAGGTTTGTGCGGCGGTCGTTGTATCCCAAAAAATAAATGTCGTCGGCTAAATTTACGTATTGCATTGTTTTTGTTTTTTTTGATTTTTCAGATTGCGAATTTAATGATTTTGGAGAGATTTATGTGCGTCGATCGCCCAAGCATAACGGATGCGGATAAAAAATGACGTTCGGTTAAAATGTTTTATCTTTATCCGCTGAATTTTTAAGTGATTTTGCAAGGAGTGGAATTATGACTATCGATAAAAAAAACAAGTTGCTGTTGTTTCCCAAAGTGGGGAAATTCATTATCATTTTCTTTTCAATCGCTTTTCTGGTGGCAGGAGTGCGTGCTTACCAGCTTTATAATTATATTTTTAAACCGAATGTAAAAACCGAGCAGGCAATTATAATTCCTGAAGATGCCACATTCCAACAGGTTGTCGACAGCTTGCAGGCACACGATGTATTGATAAATTATAAAGCTTTCCGGTGGGTTTCCAAAAAGAAAAATTACCCCGATGCTATTAAACCCGGTCATTACCTTTTCAGAAAAGGCATGAATACCAACCAGATTGTGAATAACCTGCGCGCCGGAATCCAGGAACCGGTGGATGTAACTTTCAACAATGTTAGGTTTAAGGAGGATTTGGCCGGAAAAGTGAGCCGGTATATTCAGGCAGATTCAGTTTCAATTCTCATGCTTTTTATGAACGATGAATTAATCAGCGAATGGGGTTTCACACCGGAAACCTTTAAAGCGATGTTCATCCCGAACACTTATGAATTTTACTGGACTACTTCTGCTGTGGAATTTGCCGAGCGCATGAAAGTTGAATACGAACGTTTCTGGAATTCATCGCGCAGGCAGAAAGCTGAAGAAATCGGACTGACACCGCCTGAGGTAACCACCCTGGCTTCAATTGTTCAGGAGGAAACAAACAGAGTTGAAGAATTGCAGCGAGTGGCTGGTTTATATATCAACCGCATTCAGCGTGGAATCCCGTTGCAGGCCGATCCGACGGTGCGTTTTGCATTGGGCGATTTTACCGTGAAGCGTATTCTGAACAAACACCTCGAAATCGATTCGCCCTACAATACTTACAAATATAACGGCCTTCCGCCGGGGCCTATAAATTTTCCGGCGGTTTCAGTCATCGATGCAGTGCTGAATTACGAAGATCACAACTACTTATACATGGTGGCCAGGCCCGATTTTTCAGGATTTCATAATTTTTCGACTACACTCGCTGAACATAACCGGAATGCAGCCCGGTACAGGGCAGCCCTTAATAAAAGACAGATTTGGAAATAAGCATTTAGATGCAATTTACTTCCCGTTCCAACTCCACGCCAAATGTATCGAGCACTGATTGTTTAATTTTCTCCGAAAAACTGAAAATTTCCTGACCGGTAGCATTGCCGTAGTTTACCAGTACCAGCGCCTGTTTTTCATGCACACCCACATCACCCTCGCGATGGCCTTTCCAGCCGGCCTGTTCAATGAGCCATCCCGCCGCAACTTTCGATTTGCCCTCGCCTGCAAGGTAAACCGGAAGTTCCGGGAAACGGGCTTTTAATTTGCCCCCGGTTTCTTCATCCACTACCGGATTTTTGAAAAAGCTGCCGGCATTGCCCAGTTCATTTACATCGGGAAGTTTGGAAGTTCGGATGTCAATTACCGCCTTGCGGACATTTTGGAGGTTGGTTTCAC
>JBMCIT010000295.1:0-2664 GCA_048616715.1 Tangfeifania sp.
TTTAGCGAAAGCTGCAAAGCGGGCATTCAATTTTTTTATTCACAATATGAGAAATAGCACCTATTTATTTCCGACAAACTGTATTTTTGCCTTTTTTTGTACCGATGGTTTGATTGGGTAAAACGATAATTCAGGACAGAACAGTTATTCTTCCTGTTGTTTCTTGCTTTTCAAACCAGTGTTGATGACAACAGGACTCATCCATTTTTTTAATAATGAAATCAATAAATTCTAAATAATTGAAAGAATGAATACACCATCTCAAAAACATCCATCCGGTCTTTGGGTGCTTTTTTTTACAGAATTATGGGAACGGTTCAGTTATTATGGCATGCGTGCCCTTTTGGTGCTGTACCTTACCTCAACTATTATTAACGGTGGTTTTGCCTTTGCCGAAAACCATGCGCTTGAAATTTACGGAATTTTTACAGGGCTTGTTTACCTGACCCCGATTATTGGGGGAGTAGTTGCCGACCGCATGATTGGACAGCGAAAAGCTATCATGATTGGTGGAATTGTAATGGGGCTTGGCCAGGCTGCCATGGCTTATTCCGAGGCCATTGTGGGGATGGTGGATTTACCTCACGAGGCCCTTATGGAACAGCGCCAGTACTGGTTATATATTGGCCTGGGATTGCTCATACTGGGGAATGGTTTTTTTAAGCCAAACATTTCTACAATGGTAGGGCGGCTCTATGCCGACAGCGATCCGCGAAAAGATGCCGGATTTACCATTTTTTACATGGGAATCAATATAGGCGCTTTCCTGGCCCCGCTTATTGCCGGATATCTCGGTGAATCGGTTGGCTGGTCGTGGGGATTTGGTTCCGCTTCGGTAGGTATGTTTATCGGCACCATCTGGTTTTGGGCGCAGGAGTCAAAACTCGGAACACTCGGGTTTGGGCCTAAACGTAAATTCACTGACAAAGTGGCAAGGCTTAACAGTCGCGACTGGCTGGATGTGCTGGTTTGGACAATTGGACTGACAGGTGTTGTTTACCTGTTTGTGAAAACCTGGTGGACACTTCCCGAAACCGCTACAACCATTATTATACGTGTCGCTATTTTTGTTTCCATTGCAGCTATTGCCTACATTATTATTAAAAATACAACCGGTAAAACAGAATGGAGCCGCATTGGCGCTATCCTGGTTTTTGCCTTTTTTAATGTATTTTTCTGGTCGGGGTTTGAGCAGGCCGGAGGTACTTTCAACCTTTTTGCCCGCGATTATACCGACCGCATGATTGGCGACTTTGAAATTAACGCTACCTGGTTCCAGTCGATAAACGCACTTGCCATTGTTGCACTTGCCCCGGTATTTTCAATGATGTGGGTAGCCCTGGGCCGGAGAAACCCTTCCACACCTGTGAAATTTGGCCTGGGACTGTTCCTGCTTTCGCTCGGTTTTGTGGTAATGTACACTGCCGACTCCATTGCTACGTTGCAAAACCTTGTGAGCCCGATGTGGCTGGTGGGCGTTTATGTGCTGCATACTACCGGCGAACTTTGCCTCAGCCCGATTGGGCTCAGTATGATTACCAAACTTTCTCCGCCCAAAATTACTTCGCTCATGATGGGATTGTGGTTCGCATCCATCGCCCTGGCAAATTACCTTGCCGGTGCCCTCAGAAGTATCCTGGAGAATTACCTGCCGGACATGAATATTTTCCTTTTCCTGGTTATTACTTCCGGCACGGCTGCACTGCTGATGTTTGCCATTTCGCCCTGGCTGAAAAAAATGATGCGCGGTATCGATTAAACAGAAAATACCTGGTATAAATATTAGTGAAAAAGAGGGAGCTGCGGTTCCCTCTTTTTTATGGTGCATCTGCCCGTATTTTATCGTGTTTAACGGGAAGTATGAACGGTTCATCGAATTGAGTTGTTTTTTCATTTGCAGATAGTTTCTTTTGAAATGCTGACCGGCTGGAAAGATGCCTTTTGAAAAATATGTCGTAAATTTCAGAAATGCGTGTTCAGGTTTTAGGAAATCAGCGTTTTAATTGAATATGTACCAATATGCCAAATGGGAAAGAAAAGAATTAACCTGGTGAAAATCCTTTGCATCTCAATCCCCGTTGTTGTCGCAATCGTTCTGTTTTCGGTGACCATCGGGCGCGAATTGTATGAAGGAAAGACTCAAAGCCTGCAATCATTCAGTTTAATTCATTTTTCGGGGTACCTTTTCTTTTTGCTCATGCCCGTTGAAATGGCATTTGTGTATTACCTCTCTTATTACGAAGAATCGAAATTAATTGGGGTTGCGCTGCTCACGGCCACTTTCGCACAAATAATCGATTACATTATCGGTCTTTCATTCAGTTCAAAATTCATTCACTATTTTGTGGGTGAAAGACGGATTGAAAAGGCGGAGAAACAAATCAGGCGGTACGGAAACCTCACCATTTTTGTATTCAACCTGTTCCCGCTTTCGTCGCCCATTATTGCGCTGGTGGCAGGCATGTTAAAACTGCGTTTCCGCGATTTGCTCTTTTACAGTTTAACCGGACTTATTCTGAAATATGTAGCGCTGATGCTCATTTTCTGAAACAGCTTTTTTCATTGCTTTCACTATTGAGCTGGTGACTTAAGGTCACCTGTTCAATAAAACTACCAGTTTGCTTTTTAAGCTGGCGCAGATTTGTAATCTGTGCCCCGAAAATA
>JBMCIT010000296.1:0-2662 GCA_048616715.1 Tangfeifania sp.
TCGTCGGCCCTGAAACCGTAAAACTGACCATTCCCGCAATCACTTTCAAAAAGATGGATGAAATCTCCATTCAAATCTTTCAGGCGCAACCTGCCAAAACCGGATTCCGGCTGAAACCAGAATTCAAGTCCATCGCCGGCAGTGTCGTTTAATGCAAGGTAATAATTACCTTCTTCCAGTTCCAGCGTATCGAGGTATTGCGTAGCCGGCCCGAGTGATTCGGGCTTCCGTGAATAAACAGTGTCGTTCCTGCTGTTCACAATGAAAACTGAATTTTCTTCCGGTTTATTATTGGTCAGAAAATCAACCACAAAATTTGAAGGAATAGTTGGAATGTCGTTGAATTCCGATTGCATCGAATTATCGGCTTCCCATTCATCGGCCACACCGTTTGGCTCCGAAAGTACCACTTCAAACGTATTTTCTCCTGGATTGGCATTTATAATTCCGGGCAGCGCAACAATTGCAGCTTCATAAAAACCAAGGTTTCCTTCCCATTCAAAAACTTTTTCTTCAAAACCAACCGTCCGGTAAACGATGGTCAGTTTTTTCAAATCCTCGCTTCCCAGGTTTCGGATAATAATTTTTGGCTCAAAACCAGCGGGATTGTAGCGGTTATAATTGTCGATTTTATTGGGCGTAATAATTTCTTCAACAGTCACATCGTTTTTATGATTTGGCGCTTTGTACTGAAAAAACACGGAAGTAATTTGTTCTTTTGGCTGGTTGACATCGTTTGCTGTGAATGGTTCCATGTACAAATCGAGTGTGTGCCTGTTTTTGGTCAGCGGCACATCAATGATATCGGGTACCTGTAAATCGCCGGGGCACCAGTAACCGCGATCGAAAATCCAGGTGCCTCCCTGCGGATACAACGGATTGTCGCCGCATTCTTTCCAGAGGTCTTGATGGTCAATCACTTCCTCGTCGAAAATCACCTCGCGCCACCTGCTGCAAAACTCACTGCAACCACTTGGGCGGTCCATTCCGTGGCCGGTGTGCTGAATGCGCAACCGCCCAAAATCAGCATTTCTTGCGGTCTTTATTTTAATGGGCGACAAATGTTCTTCAATAGGATTCTCCGGGTTCCCATACTGAAAACCGCCATTCCACATTTTTTGTGCTGAAATAAAATCTGCAATTGCAGGTCCGAAATCGATTTCGAAACCGATGGTCAAATCCCATCCAAGATCAGGCGATTCATATCCAGAATGGATGTATTCAATTTCCACACTGTCGCGCAAAAACGCATGGAAATCGGTCACGTCTACTTTCCAGGTGTAACTCCAGTCTTCCTTGAAATTACTTCCGTAAGGAGTAAGCATCCGGCCGACTTCATAATCGAGTAATTCGCCGTCTTTACCACCCTGGCGCAGAATCTTTATGCGGTCCATGTAATCCCAGTGTGCAATCGGCCGATCATCAGGGTGGGCCAGCGTTACGTGCATAACGATTCGCCTGATTTCTTTATCTTTTCCCGGAAATTCAGCCCACTCTACAAAACTGTTAACGCCCCGGCCCGGATCGGTTACAATGGTCACCTCATCGTGCGTAGTTACAGTGGCAGATGATTGTGAGAATGCTGTATTCACAAAAACAATAAGAAAAATAATTAATAATATATTCCTCATAACTTAATTTTTTTAGAAAGAATACAAACATAACATTTTCCTTTCAAATAAAATATAACTGATATGATGACTTTTTCTGTTATGGGGGAATAAACAGTTAAGTAGCTAATCCATTTCTTCCAAATATTGAAGGGTAGTTTCAAAAAACTCGTCACGCATTTTCTTTTCCTCGATGTTTTTATACATCCATATTTCGCGGTTGCCGCGGTCATGCGAGGTTTTGATTTTTACTTCTTCAGCCCAATCGGGAAAAATGATGGCCTGGATCAGTGCCAGGTCCCAGATGGTACGGCTTCTCAGTCCGGCATCCATGTGATTGTACCAACGATCGATTAAATAATCGGTCAGCTCGAATTTACCTCCGAATTTTTCGGTTGTTTCATCCCAGTAGAATTTCATTTTGCCCGAAACATTGCCGGGGATAACGTGCAATTCCACATCCGAATTCAAAATCACATCCACCGCCTGAATATCCATCACGCTGTTGAAATCGGTATTCTTCATGAAGCCATTTTCGAAATCGTAGGTAGAGCCCAGCCAGTATAACCTGATTTTATCTGTAATCGATGGTTCGTCCAAAATCGCAGATGCCACATTTGTAAGCGCTCCCAGCGCAATTACATTTAATTTTTCATCTTCTATTTTCAATGCTTCATTCACAATAAACATTGAAGCGGTTGATGTTTGTGATTTGCTGCCCCAGTCAAACAGGCGGTCGTGCCCGCCGCGATTTGATATAACATCGTTCATTTGGAGATACTCCAGCAAAATTCCGTTTAGCCGGTAACTCTCTTCCATGCTTTTGGGTACCGACCAGTGACTGGCCTGCCATTGGGTGGCATTTAATCCCAGCACTTCCCACGACGGTTCAATCAAACCACGAACCACTGCATACAAATCATCCACTTCGTTGCCGGTGTCGGCATCGATTATTACTTTCTTTTTTTCCTGTGCCTGAAGATTCACCAGTCCGATAAACAAAAACAGGAAAAAGATTTTTATCTTCATTTTTAATTACTTTATCAATTTAA
>JBMCIT010000297.1:0-2644 GCA_048616715.1 Tangfeifania sp.
GTCATAATTGTTGCAAAAAGCAAGATGGGCCAAAAGTTTTTCATTTATTCTTTTTTTCCTGTGTTTTCTTCTTCTCCCATCGGGACGTTAAATGAGCCGAGATTGGTAATTTCGTAATCGGCCAGCGAAAAATATTTATTCGAATTGTCATCCACTTTGGTTACCTGCATAAGCGATTTTTCACCGGTTTCTTTGTCGTTGGTGGTCACTTCCATCATGTACCCCCACGGAATCCCATGCGAATACAGGCTGGTTTTAAACAGCGTGCTGAAAAAGTCGCGGGTGTTCATTTTCAGGTCTTTGGTAATCCAGATACTCGATTCCGAGGATTCATCGCTGTATTTATATTCCTCGCATTTGTAGCCGGCAATGTTTTTTGTGCGGCCGGTTTTTTTTACATTCGGATTGGCCAGGTACGATTCAGGGGTTTCATCGAGGTCGGCGTCTTCTTCAATACTTTCACCCATGGTTTCGAAAAAAGTACCCAGGCCGTAAACAATGCCTGTTTTTTTGCCGTCTTCCTCACTTAATATTATGGTCGCACCGTTTTCGGCATCCATAATAAACATTCCCTGGCCAGGATTTCCCATATCGCCTGAAATCATCTGGTAGGCCATACTTTTTGAATCCGGACTGAAGTGCGTGATAAATTCGCCATCACTTTCTTTGTTGCCATTGGCATCGTAAGATTCAACATGCATTTGAACCAAGTGGTCGAAGCGGTAGTTGTCGGCTACAGGAACAGGCTCGCCCGACATACCGAAACCCTTCATAATGTTTTGCATGCGCTCCCGCCGTTCTGCATCGGTTTTTGCCGGGGCAGAATCTTCGCTTTCTTCCATTGCTTCTTCCAGTTTATCAAATTGCTTGTCAATGGCTTCGTTTATTTTTTCTTCGGCTTTTTCTTCTACCTTTCTTTCAACCCGTTCTTTTGCTTTTTCCCGCAAGCTTTTTAAAATGCGTTGTCCGTCGGCAGGTTGTACCAGCATCATTGCAAAAACAGCTAAAAGGGTAATCCTAAGAAATGTTTTCATAATCGTTTAATTTTGCAGAGTGAGTTATTAATTTTTAATTTTAAACAAATTTGGGTTAAAATTTTCAAAAAATCAATACTTCGAGGTCTTTTTTTTTCATGACAGTGCAGGATAGGTTTTTTTGAACAAAATGTTATTTTAACAGCTCTAAAATTAGCGGAAGATGAATAAAAATCACTTTTTGGCATTTGACCTGGGAGCTTCAAGCGGCCGGGCCATGTTGGGAATTTTAAAGAATGACAAACTGCAACTGACCGAAGTACACCGGTTTAAAAACCAGATGGCGAAAATTCACGGTCATTTTTACTGGAATATTTTCAGTTTGTTCGACGAATTAAAAACCGGCCTGAAAAAATGTATCGCCGAATATAAAATTCAACCTTTATCGTTTGGTATCGATACCTGGGGGGTCGATTATTCGCTAATAACCAAATCCGGTCAACTGGCCGGATTGCCGTTTGCCTACCGCGATCACCGCACCGACGATGCCATGGAAGAATTTTTTAAAATTCTGCCTAAAAAGGAAACGTACCTGCTTTCGGGAATTCAGTTTTTACAGTTCAACACCCTTTTTCAATTGTTTTCATCCATCCGCGAGAATTTTCCGCCACTGCAGATTGCCGATGGTTTGCTTTTTACTCCCGACACATTAAACTATCTATTTACCGGTGTCAAAAAGAATGAGTACACCATTGCCAGTACTTCGCAAATGCTTAAACCGGGAAAAGTGGAATGGGAAGAACAGCTTTTGGAAGCGGCCGGAATTCCGAAAAATCTGCTCCGGGGCATGGTTCAGCCGGGAACGGTTTTGGGCCTGGCTCTGCCTGAGATTGATGAACAAACCGGTTGTGGCGAAATCACCTGTGTTGCTGTGGCATCGCACGACACCGCATCGGCAGTTGTTTCTGTTCCTGCAGAAGGCGAAAACTGGGCCTACCTGAGTTCGGGAACGTGGTCGCTGCTGGGAATTGAAAGCCCCGAGCCAATTGTTTCGGAAGAAACCCTGGCCATGAACTTTACCAACGAAGGCGGAGTAGACGGCACCACGCGTTTCCTGAAAAATATTATGGGAATGTGGCTCATTCAGGAATGCAAACGGGTTTGGGATGCTGAGAAAGAAATAAGCTGGGAGGAAATCGTTGAAGCCAGTCAACGTGCAGAGCCGTTTAAAAGCCTCATAAATCCTGATGATTCCGGATTTATGAATCCTGGAAATATGCCGGAAGCTATTAGGGAATACTGCCGCAAAACAAACCAGGATGTACCTGATACAAAAGGTGAAATTGCGCGGTGCATTTACGACAGCCTGGTTCTAAAATACAAATTTACACTTAGGCAGATTGAGTCAGTTACCGGAAAAACAATTGAAAAACTTCACATAATCGGCGGTGGTGCAAATAACGAAATGCTTAACCAGTTAACAGCCGATGCAACTGGCATCACTGTGATTGCCGGCCCTGCGGAAGCTACGGCTATTGGCAACATTATGATGCAGGCCAAAGCCATGGGGTATAAAACCACCCTGAAAGAAATTCGCGAAGTGGTACGAAATTCCTTCCCGGTGAAAACATACGAACCATCGCCGCAGGCCGACTGGGGAAAAGCCTATT
>JBMCIT010000298.1:0-2641 GCA_048616715.1 Tangfeifania sp.
CGCTGAAAGGCATTTGTTTTTTGGGCATCACGCACAACGTGGATGCGTCCGGAAAAAGCTCCTGTCGATTCGTCGTCGAGCACATTTTTATACACCTGGTTGCTCAGGCAGTGTGGTTTGGCATGAATGACCTGGGTGAAATTATCGACATGCTGTTTACGGTCAATGAAAGCCATTCCAAACAGGTTCGATTCTGCATTTTCGCCATCGAGAACAAATTTCAGGTTATTTCTGATTAATCCTCCGTGGAGCGATGAAGTAAGCGTGGTGGCTTTTGAATCGCGCTCCTGGTGAATAAAAACCGAATTCAGGCTGGTGGTTTTGTTGTGCTGGTTTTGCAGGGTGTAATACTCAAATGAAGCATTGGCACCTACATAAACCTCAGTTACCGAATTATTCAGGTAGGAATTCAGGTTCAGTGTATGATCGCATAAAATCATTTTTACATCCGCCCCTTCTTCAATGTAAATAAAATTGCGTTGAGTGGCATAAGCGTCGTTGTTTGCCTTCAGAAAGTTGATGATTTGAATGGGTTTTTCAACCGCCACATTTTTAGGAACATAAAGAAAATATCCATCTTTTGCAAACGCTGTGTTCAGCGCAACCAAAGGGTCTTCCGCTGTATTTGCGAGGTCTCCGTATTTTGCAAGAAGTTCCGGTTTTTCGTGCGAAATTTTTTCGAGGCTATCCAGAATAACTCCTTCAGGCAACTGGCCGGAGGTCTGATTTTTTTCGTAATACCAGCCATTGAGAATATATGTAACGAGGGTATCCAGTTGCGGCACATCGCACCTGAAAGCTGTGTTTAAATCGATTTCGGTTTTTTCGTGCTGATGAAAAAATTTGTAATCGGGTGCGAATTTCGGCTGCAGGTTGGTGTATTTGTAGTTTTCGTTTTTACGTGAAGGAATTCCCTGTAATACAAAATCCCGGAAGGCCTTTCCCCTTCTGCTGTTCAGTACATCCGACGAGCCTTCATACAGAAGGTCCTTTACATCGTTGAAGTGCCCGGTGTATTTTAATGATAAGTCTGCTTTTTCAACCAATACGCTCATGTTACACGCTGTTTTGTTGTTTTAACCAGTCGTAACCCTTTTCTTCCAGTTCCAATGCCAGTTCTTTTCCTGATGATTTTACAATCTTTCCGTTGTACAATACATGCACGTGATCGGGAACAAGGTATTCGAGCAGGCGCTGGTAGTGAGTTACCACAATTGTTGCATTTTCGGGTGTGCGCAAAGCTTTCACACCGTGTGCCACAGTTTTCAACGCATCGATATCGAGGCCGGAGTCTGTTTCATCCAGAATGCCGAGTTTGGGGTCGAGCAACGCCATCTGGAAAATTTCGTTTTTCTTTTTCTCTCCGCCTGAGAAACCTTCGTTTACCGAACGGTTGGTAAGCTGGGTGTCCATGTCGACCAGGTCTTTTTTCTCACGCATTATTTTCAGGAATTCGCCGGCAGTGTATTCTTTCTGTCCCCGGTATTTACGGTGCTCATTCACTGCAGTTTTGAGGAAATTTACCATCGGTACTCCCGGTATTTCAACCGGATACTGAAAACTCAGGAAAATTCCTTTTTTTGCGCGTTCCTCCGGATCCATTTCAAGCAAATTTTCACCTTCGTAAATAATTTCGCCCGATGTAACTTCATGTTCTTCTTTCCCGGCTAATACATTGGCCAGTGTACTTTTCCCGGAACCATTCGGCCCCATAATGGCATGAATTTCACCCGGTTTTATTTCAAGGTTGATTCCTTTCAGGATTTCTTTCCCTTCAATGGAAACATATAAATTTTTAATTGTTAGCATAATATGACTCAGCCCCCTCCGACTCTCCGCCAGCTGCCGGAGAGAGAAAGGAGCACTTTTTTAATTGTTATTCTTTATTTTATTCATTGTCACTTTCTTTAATCCTTCGCCTCCCCTTTGGGGAGATTGGGAGGGACTCTTATCCCACACTTCCCTCAAGGCTGATTTCGAGCAGTTTTTGCGCTTCCACTGCGAACTCCATCGGCAGCTTGTTCAGCACCTCTTTGGCGTATCCGTTTACAATCATACTGATTGCTTTTTCGGTATCGATTCCCCGCTGGTTGCAGTAAAAAATCTGGTCTTCCCCGATTTTTGACGTGGTTGCCTCGTGTTCAACCACCGACGATTTATTTCCCACTTCAATATATGGAAAAGTATGTGCCCCGCAGGTATCGTTCAGCAGCAGCGAGTCGCACTGCGAGAAATTCCGCGAGTTGGTGGCGCCCGGCATAACTTTTACCAGTCCGCGGTAAGAGTTGTCGCTTTTACCTGCCGAAATCCCTTTTGAAATAATGGTGCTTTTTGTGTTTTTGCCAATGTGAATCATTTTCGAACCGGTATCGGCCTGCTGGTAGTTATTTGTTACAGCTACCGAGTTGAATTCGCCAATGGAATTATTGCCCAGCAAAACGCAGCTCGGGTATTTCCATGTAACTGCCGAGCCGGTTTCCACCTGTGTCCAGCTAATTTTGGAAGATTCGCCGCGGCAAATTCCTCGTTTTGTCACGAAGTTGTAAATTCCGCCTTTCCCGTTTTTATCGCCCGGGAACCAGTTCTGTACTGTAGAATATTTTACTTCGGCCCGGTCGAGCGCAATAATTTCAACTACTGC
>JBMCIT010000299.1:0-2639 GCA_048616715.1 Tangfeifania sp.
CAAAAAAAAGTGGAAGAATACGCACCGTTTAAACTGACGACCGATTTAAGTGTCCTCACCGAAAAAGAAAAACAGATGCTGCCGTTCCTGTTTGAAGCAGCTAATATTATGGACGAGATTTTCTGGATGGAAGCTTTTGGCGATAAAGACAAACTTTTTAACAACGACCCGGACAAATATACCCGGAAATTCCTGGAAATAAATTACGGACCATGGGAGAGATTAAAAAACAACGAACCCTTTTTGCCCGGGTACGGAGAAAAACCTGCAGGAGCAAATTTCTACCCGGAAGACATGACCAAAGAAGAATTTGAAGCCTGGGACGAAGAGTCGAAAACCAGTCAGTATACGTTAATCCGCAGGGGCGAAGACGGTAATTTGAAATCAATTCCGTACCACGTCGCATTTGAAAATAAAGTTAAGAAAGCTGCTCTACTTCTAAAACAAGCTGCGGAGTTAGCTGAAGGACCGGGATTGAAAAATTACCTTAAAAAACGTGCCGAAGCGCTGCTTACTGATGAATATTACGAAAGCGATGTGGCCTGGATGGAAATGAAAGACAATACCATCGAATTTATCGTAGGTCCCATTGAAAACTATGAAGATCAGCTCTATGGATACAAAACAGCGCACGAATCGTTTATTTTAATAAAAGATAAAGAGTGGAGCCAAAAACTGGTGAAGTTTGCAGCATTGCTCCCCGGCCTTCAAAAAGATTTACCCGTTGAACAAAAATACAAAGATGAAACTCCGGGAATGGATTCTGACATGAATGTTTACGATGCTGTTTACTATGCCGGCGATTGCAATGCAGGCAGTAAAACCATTGCCATTAACCTTCCGAACGATGAGCGTGTGCGTGAAACAAAAGGCAGCCGGAAACTCCAGCTTAAAAATTCGATGCAAGCCAAATTCGATAAAATACTGGTGCCGATTTCCGAACTCCTGATTGCCGAAGAGCAGCGGAAGCACGTTAAATTCGATGCATTTTTCGAAAATACCATGTTCCATGAAGTAGCACACGGTCTTGGACTGGGCAACACCGTAGATCAAAATTCAACTGTGCGGGAGGCACTGAGAGAAACTTACACGTCGATTGAGGAAAGCAAAGCCGATATTCTCGGTTTATGGGCGGTTTACCGGTTAAACGAAACGGGCGAGCTGGGCGAAAAAGATATGATGGACAATTTTGTAACTTTCATGGCCGGCATTTTTCGCTCAGTGCGGTTTGGCGCCTCAAGTGCCCACGGAAAAGCCAACATGATGCGTTTTTACTACTTCCAGGAAACAGGTGCTTTTGAACGCGATGAAGCTACCGGAACTTATCGCGTGAATTTCGAAAAAATGAAAGAAGCAATGATGAATCTTTCGGAAGAGATTTTAATTATTCAGGGAGACGGCGATTACGAAACTGCCAAAAAAATGATTGAGGAAAAAGGTTTTATTCGCGAGGCTTTACAAAAAGATCTCGACCGCATTAACGAAGCAGGCATCCCTCGCGATATTGTTTTTGAACAGGGACCTGAAATACTGGGACTTTAACTTTTTATTAACAAAATATTTTAACTGAATTTTATTAAATTTGCAACATGCACTTGATTAATAACATAGCCGCTTTCGTTTTAGGTGTCATTTTTATGGCCTCCTCTTCAGGCATCGTTGTTTATCAATCGCACTGCATTTGCACCGGCAACGATCAGGTTTCGCTCTATGTTTTACCCGAAAACTGTGAAGATGAGCTCGAAAACCACTCTCATCATAGTCATTGTGAAACCTCAGAAAATTCATCATGCGGTTTAAGTGGTTGTGAAAATCCGTCGGAAGATTGTGGATGTGAATCAGTTCAAATTAAATTTTTCAAACTTGAGGACCAGGTTGCACAGGAAAAATTACGAAATACTACCTTCCAGCCAGTCCATTTTGAACTTCCGGTGCAAGCCTCCAAAATGTTATTTTCATTTAACGATGAATTGGTAGGATTACCCAAAAAATATTGTTCAAGTCCCCCAAAAGCAGTCAGCGCAATTGATTACCTTGTATTTATTCAGCAACTAAAAATTCCTGCTTCAGCATAAAATTTTTTAGCTGGATCATCAACATTTTTCTGCTACAAAATCGTTCAGCCACCATAACCAGTCAGGCTGTCCATTTTAAATTTCAAAAATGCAGTAGTTTGATTTTCAGCAATCTTTATATTCTTAATGTTGAACACGAATTTTTAAAACGATGAATAAAATAATAACTTTACTTATAATATTTTTTCCTGTTCTTTCATTCGCTCAGGTGCTTGAAGGCACGGTTTACGGGAAAGAAAATGAAGGAAAAGCACCTCTTCCCGGCGTAAATATTTACTGGCAGGGAACAGATACCGGCGTAGCTTCTGACACTGACGGCAATTTTGAGATCAGAAAAGTTGATGATGCACACGTGCTGGTTTTTAGTTTCGTAGGGTACGAAAAAAAAGCTGTTCACGTGCATGAAATAAAACCACTTGAAGTTACGCTTGAACCAAATCTTGAATTGGGTGAAGTCCAGGTGGTTTATAAAGACCGTGGAACCTATCTGTCAGCGATTAATCCAATTCAAACAGAACAGATTGGAGGGGCAGAATTGCACAAAGCTGCCTGTTGTAACCTGGC
>JBMCIT010000300.1:0-2611 GCA_048616715.1 Tangfeifania sp.
AAACCTAAAACCTGAGTTTTGAAAAGAATCGTTAAAATAGATCCGGATTCCGGGAAACCCAAATACCGTCAGATTATTGAGTCCATCTATAATTCCATCAACAATAACGGCCTGAAAAAGGGCGATAAAATTCCTTCCATCAATCAGATTTGTTCGGAGTTTGGACTGAGCCGGGATACGGTGATGGTTGCTTTTAACGAGCTCAAAGCAAGAGGTGTGATTGTTAGTCAGCCCGGCAAGGGATATTACATTGCCACCACTGAAATCCACCGGGAAGAAAAAATATTTGTCCTTTTTGATGAATTCAATGCTTTTAAGGAAGACCTGTACAATTCATTGATTGACAGCCTGAAAGGCCGGGGAAGCGTGGAAATATATTTTCATCATTTTAATTACAAGGTATTTAAAAACCTGATTCTGGAGAGCGCCGGTAATTACACTTCGTACATCATTATGCCCGGCACATTCGACAATACCAGCCATCTTATTTCAAAACTACCGGCCGATAGTGTTTACATAATAGACAGGTTGAAACCTGACCTGGGAAAATATCCGGTTGTTTACCAGGATTTTGAACAGGATTTGTACGATGCGATGACCGAAGGAGTGAAATTGCTGAAAAAATACAGGAAACTGTTGTTTGTGCACCCCGGTGGAAAAGAACCTGCCGATAGGGTAAAAGGTTTCGAAAGGTTTTGCACGGATAATAATTTTAACCATGCGGTTTTGAAATCGTTGCAGGGAGTGCGGCCTCAACTTTATGAAGCCTATTTTTTAACTTCCGACCGCGATTTGGTGGAACTGGTGAAAATTGCAAAAAAATATAAATACAAACTGGGGAAAAAGTTTGGCATTGTTTCCTTTAACGATACCATGCTGAAAGAAGTTGTTGCCGGCGGGATAACGACCATTTCAACCGATTTTAATACAATGGGCAAAACCCTGGGGAATATGGTGATAACACATCAGGCGAAAAAAGTCAGAAATCCATCGAAACTGATTTTGAGAAAGAGTTTGTAGCCTGAAAGATGTTATGCAACATTTTTTTTGTAAAAACGACAGTCTTTTTAAAAACTATATTTGTACCTACTAGTACCTACCAGTTGAAAAAATAAATCAAAATAATTAAATGATATTGAGTTATGACAAAAATTAACAGCTTAAAAGAAAAAATTAACGGCGGGAACAATCCTTTGTTTCAGGAATTGTACGGAACAGATGAAACCGTTTTAAAAAGCCAGGCAGACCGTTATGCTTCGCTGATGAAAGATTTTGAAGAAACTTTCAATACCGATGATGTTGAACTTTTTAGTTCGCCCGGGCGTACAGAAATTGGTGGTAACCATACCGATCATAACCACGGACGCGTGCTGGCCGGAGCAGTAAATCTCGATAACATAGCAGTTGCCGCCCCCAACGGAACCAATGTTATCCGCGTAAAATCAACCGGTTATCCTGATTTTGAAGTTGATCTTTCAGACCTCGATATCGACGAATCTACCTTTTATACATCCAAATCGCTTGTAAAAGGCATGTGTGCAGGAATGAAGGAAAACGGTTACAAAATTGGTGGTTTCGATGCCTGCATCGAAGGAAGGGTACCCAAAGGTTCAGGACTGAGTTCTTCCGCTTCTTTCGAAGTTTTAATCGGTGCAATTATCAGCGAACTTTTTAACGACGGGAAAATGCCGGCGGTAGAAAATGCCATAATCGGGCAGTGGGCCGAAAACAACTATTTCGGAAAGCCCTGCGGATTGATGGACCAGACTGCCTGCTCGGTAGGTGGATTAATTACCATCGACTTTAAAGACCCGGCCGATCCGGTTGTTAAAGAAGTTGATTTCGATTTTGTTTCCACCGGCTTTTCACTGGTAATTACCGATGTGGGCGGTGGCCACGACGATGCTGCTTCGCAGGCTGAATATGCATCACTGCCAACCGAAATGAAATCGGTTGCTGCCGAATTTGGAGCTACTGTTTTACGTGAGGTTACCCTTGAGCAAATTGTGGAAAAAATTCCGGAGCTGCGCGAAAAAACCGGCGACCGGGCCATTTTGCGTGCTTACCATTTCCAAAAAGATAACCAGCGGGTGGTCGACCAGGTTGCAGCCCTCGAAAAAAATGATTTTCAGGCTTTCCTGGAAATGGTGGTCGATTCAGGCTATAGTTCTTACATGTACAATCAGAATATATTCGATGTGGTACACAAACACGAGCAGGTTGTTTCACTGGCGCTGGCGCTCAGCGAAATGGTGCTGAAAGGCAGCGGCGCATGGCGCGTTCATGGCGGTGGTTTTGGAGGTACTATCCAGGCTTTTGTTCCGCAGGATAAACTCGGTGAATATGTGAAAACACTCGAGCATGTTTACGGAGAAGGAAGTTGCCATAAACTATTTATCCGGAATCAGGGATCGATAAAACTGAACCTGTAGCCCGGATTGTTTGCAAAATAATTTTTCCGAAGCCAAAAAGTTTCAGGTTGAAATATTGTTGAAAATAATATTTTAATACTTTTACGGCTTATTAAATAATTTGAAAAGGTTTTACTTCGATTTTATAACAACAAAAAAATAGAAATATTTAATCAATTTAAATCAGTAAATCATGAATA
>JBMCIT010000301.1:0-2608 GCA_048616715.1 Tangfeifania sp.
ATAATAAAACAGGTTGAAGGATACAATGTTTTAATTGGTTTTGCTCGTAAGTTCAGGTTGCAAAAAGTATAATTTTATGCCGATTAAATTTTGAACGACACGGGTTAAACCTGTTCGGAGTAGGTTTGAATAAATTCCTCATAACTCAAAGCATAGCTTTCTCCTATCGATTCGGAAAATTTGGTTCGGAATGAATCAAAATGAAATTTGGCCAGGTGTGTATTGTTTGATTGCTGGAGTGTCCATATTTGCAGGTAAATGGCTTCTTCATTCAGGTCATCGTATTCCAGAATTCTCCTGGCAAGTGCATCTGCCAAATGTGGTTTGTTCTCTTTTTTATACACTGAAGCCAGCTTTAAAAGATTGTCAATTACCTGGCTCTCTGTGTAGCCGCGCATTTCGTCGAGCCATGTCCAATGATGTTCTTTCAGAAAACGCCCTTTTTTTATGAGATGAAAAAATGTTTCAAGTTGCTGTTTACTTATGCCGCCCGGAACCTGGCAAAGATGATAAGCTTCCGCATAATCACAAAAAAATGGCTCTTCCATTTTCAAAAACAAATACCCGTTACTTGAAACTATTCCGACACCTTCAATATCCTGAAGAATTTTACGCAGCTTGTTGAGCGTTACAGCCCGGTTGTTGGTCACTTTTTTGGTTGGCAGGCCGGGCCAGAGCTGCCCGTTTATTTCTGAAACAGGTGCACCGTTTTCATTTTTCAGGGTGCCGAACAGCACAAACAAAAAAAGCTCTTTTACTTTTGGGGTGAACAGGGCAGAAATGTCATCACCTTGTTTATTAATTGCCCTGAACCCACCAAAAAGGTTGATTTGGTTTGCATCGTTTTTTTTCGGAAGATGGATGTGGTTTTGGCTGTTTTCGGGGTTTCTTTTTTTGAAAACCAGGAAGATGACTATTCCGAGCAGAATGAGCACCAGCACAACCAATCCAATTTTCACAGGCATAGAATCAAAAAAAACGGCTTGTTGTTCCTCGTTTTCAAGCGAAATAGTTTCATTCAGCGAAAGCCGGTTAATTTCTTCAGGTCCGAGTGGCCTGTCCCAAAAATATAAATCGTCGATGTAGCCCCGCAGGCTTGCTCCTTGCGAGAGCGCGCTGCCGAGGTGAATATCTCCTGTTCCCGAAAAAGGGGGATGCCCGGTAGAACTACCGATGTTTTTACCGTTTAAAAAAATGGCCTGTTCCCCGGTCTCGATAATATAGCGCCAAACAAGATGATACCAGGTGTTGGGTTTTAGCTTTATATCCGAAACATAATCATTGGCCCACAATCCAAAATAGGGGTGGCCCGATCGCAAAATCAGATGGAGCCCCCGGCGGTATTCACTTTCATAATTTCCCAATATTGCATTGTCGCCATATTCCGGTATTTCATTAAATTTTACAAAACAACTCACTGTAAAGCTGTTGTTCCGGAGTCCGTAATTTTCTGGAGGGCCAAGATTAACGCTTGCATTCTCAGGAAGTTTGAGAACTGTTCCTCTTTCAACATCCTGCGTGAAGGTAAAATTCTCGCCCGTAAAATTCTTTTCGGGTGCCAATTTATCATCTATTTTTTCTTCAAACTGGAAGTTTCCGGTTAACCCATCACCCAAATCAAGGGGGGTTGCAATAATGGAATAGTTTTCAGGCACTTCCATCTCTCCGGTAACAATAATATGCTCCGGGGTCATTCGGTAACCCGGAGCAAACGGTGAAATGGAAATTTCTTCTCCCCCGCGGTAAGGGAAACTGAAATGACCGCCGGTAACTGCAACATCCTGACTGCGCCAGTAAACTTTTTCCATCATTTTTCCTCCGGCTTTAACGGTGCCGTTGATCCAGGTAAATGATTGTAACTGGGACAGGATAAAATCGAAATTTAATATGTCTTTGCCGGCAAAAATGAAGTTGGGACGTTTTCCGAATTTGGTCCAGTTCCTGAGAAGGAAATTAATATAATCGGGCACCAGGTTTCTGCTTTGACTGTTTGGCGGGGTTTGGGTAGGAAGTTTTTCAAATTCGTCAACAGTCAGAAGTTCAAGGTTTAGTTCTCTGTTTTCAAGGCTGTATGAATTGATGCCGGCAAAATCATCAGCCGAAATTTTTAATGCATAATTTTCCGTTTTATGCAGCATTTTGCTCCGGTTTTCAAAATTACCGGATACAAAAAATAAAATTCTCCTGTTCGCCTGAACCAAATAATCGACAGGGGGCCAGGCTTCGCCCCGGGGCAGGTAAAAAATATTCTGCGACAGTAAAGACTCCCGGATGATTGAATCAAGCACCTCCGGTTTTTCTTTTAGGTGAAAAAAAACTGGGAAAACCTTGGAAGAATCATTTTCAGTTGTTTGATGGATTTTACCCAGCAGTTCCTCGAGTTTCAGGTTTGTACCTGCAATAAAAAAATCATTGTTCCTGAAAGTCAATTCGGTTTCAACACCGGTTCTGTTATTCGACTCCAGGAAATTCCATAATTGCTGACTGTTTATATTGTCCGCATCGATTTCTGCAATTAAAAATGTGGTTTCTGTAAATTCCTTAGCATCAATTTCCCCGGTTGATAAAATCAAACCGGCTGCAAACAATAATTGTATGTGCTTTAATA
>JBMCIT010000302.1:0-2594 GCA_048616715.1 Tangfeifania sp.
GATATAAAATGGGTGAATTAAAATTAATGAAAGGGAACGAGGTGCTGGCCGAAGCTGCTATCCGTTGCGGATGCGACGGTTATTTTGGCTATCCCATTACACCTCAGTCGGAAGTGATGGAAACGCTGATGCTGCGCGAGCCCTGGGCAGAAACCGGAATGAAGGTGCTTCAGGCCGAAAGCGAAGTAGCAGCTATAAACATGTTGTATGGTGCTGCGGCCACCGGTAAAAAAGCAATGACATCCTCTTCCAGTCCCGGAGTAAGTTTAATGCTCGAAGGAATTTCATACCTTGCCGGAGCCGAATTGCCCTGCCTGATTGTGAACGTTCAGCGCGGAGGTCCCGGACTGGGAACCATTCAGCCCTCACAGGCCGACTATGCACAGGCGGTAAAAGGTGGCGGCCACGGAGATTATAAAATGATTGTACTTGCCCCGTCGTCGGTGCAGGAAATGAACGATTTTGTTGATTTGGGTTTTGAACTGGCCTTTAAATACCGGAACCCGGCCCTGATACTTACCGATGGTGCCATTGGCCAGATGATGGAAAAAGTTGAACTTTCCGATTATAAAGAGCGCTGGACCGATGAGGAGGTCATTGAAAAATGGGGCAAATGGGCTACCACCGGAAAACCAGCTTCCCGCGAAAGAAATGTGGTAACGTCGCTGGAGCTCGATTCAGACAAGATGGAAAGTAATAACCTGCGTTTTCAGGAAAAATACCGGAAAATGGAAGCCGAAGAACAGCGCTATGAAGCTTTTCAGTGCGACGATGCAGAATATGTGTTGGTTGCATTCGGAACTTCCGCCCGTGTTTGTCAGAAATCAGTTGAAATTGCACGCGAGAAAGGGTTGAAAGTAGGCTTGCTCAGGCCAATCAGTTTGTTTCCTTTTCCCAAAAAGGTAATTGGCGAACTGGCGAAAAACGTAAAAGGTTTCCTTTCAGTTGAGATGAACGCCGGACAAATGGTGGAAGATGTGAAACTTGCAGTGCACGAAGCTGCCTGCACACGGCGTGTTGAACATTTTGGCCGGATGGGAGGAATAATTCCCACCCCGGGTGAAGTTGTGGAAGCATTGGAACAAAAATTTTTAAATGAGTAGATTATGGATGTAAAAGATATTATAAAACCTGAAAATCAGGTTTACGGAAAAACGAAATTGTTGACCGATAATGTGATGCATTATTGTCCGGGATGTACCCACGGCGTGGTTCATAAACTTATGGCCGAACTGATTGATGAAATGGGTATTCAGGAAAAAACCATTGGTGTGGCCCCGGTTGGGTGTTCTGTTTTTGCTTATAATTATATCGATATTGACTGGCAGGAGGCAGCCCACGGACGTGCCCCGGCAGTAGCCACAGGAATTATAAGGTTGAATCCTGAAAAATTTGTGTTTACTTACCAGGGCGACGGCGACCTCGCTTCCATCGGTTCTGCCGAAATTATTCATGCCTGCAACCGCGGGGAAAATATATTGGTTGTATTTATTAACAACGGGATTTATGGAATGACCGGCGGACAGATGGCCCCGACTACGCTCGAGAACATGGTTACATCAACCACTCCGTGCGGCCGCGATACCGCTTTAAACGGGTATCCGTTAAAAATGACCGACCTTGTGGCCCAGTTGCCCGGAACTTCGTATGTAACCCGGCAGTCGGCACAAACAGCCGGTGCAGTGCGAAAATGCAAACGCGCACTGAAAAAAGGCATCAAAAATGTGCTCGATAAAAAAGGAACCTCGTTTGTCGAAGTGGTATCCACCTGTAGCTCAGGCTGGAAAATGAATCCGGTTAAAGCAAATGAATGGATGGTAGATAAAATGTTCCCTTATTATCCGCTGGGCGATTTTAAAGACAGTGAGAAAGGTGAACCTGTTTCAAACAACTAAAAAAACCGACACTATGAATGAAGAAGTAATTATAGCCGGATTTGGCGGACAGGGTGTTTTATCGATGGGTAAAATACTTGCATACTCCGGGATTATGGAAGACAAGGAAGTTACCTGGTTCCCGTCGTACGGGCCCGAAATGCGTGGCGGTACTGCCAATGTTACTGTTATTGTGAGCGACAGCCGTATCAGTTCTCCTGTTTTGCATGAATTTGACACCGCCATAATTCTGAACCAGCAAAGCCTCGATAAATTTGAAAAAGCTGTAAAACCCGGCGGAACGCTGCTTTACGATCCCAATGGTATTGTAAATCCTCCAACAAGAAAAGATATTAATATTTATAAGGTGGAAGGAACAAAAACAGCAGTTGATATGGGCAATCCAAAAGTATTCAATATGATAGTTTTTGGCAGCTACCTCAAGGTGAAGCCCATTCTGAAAATTGATAATGTGGAAAAAGGGTTGGAAAAATCGCTGCCCGAAAGATATCACAAACTGATTCCGCTTAATTTGGAAGCCATTCAAAAAGGACAGGAAATTGTGGAAACTGTGAATGCGGTTTAAGTTTCTGTTTGGAAGTAATTTCATAAAAGGGAGTCCAAAAAAAGATTTACGTCATTCTGAACTTGTTTCAGAATCTTTAAAATCTTTTTTTGGACTCTTTTTTTTTAGTCGATTGCATCGATTTTTTTGGCCAG
>JBMCIT010000303.1:0-2588 GCA_048616715.1 Tangfeifania sp.
CCCGAAAGATCTTCATCGAGGCTGGTGTTTAAAAAGTCACCTTCGCCCGGTAGGATGAGCTTGAAGTTTGTAATCTGGTCCAGGTCTAAAGTGCCTTCATTTAATTCAAATTCCAAAACATGGCCTCCAAAGGTTTCATCTTCCGAGATAAAATGAAGGTGGTAACCCGGCACATTAATTCCTGTTACAAATGGAGGACAGTAAAATCCACAAAGCGTTCCGGAGACAGATTGTTTTTCGAATTCAGGCTGATTAGCTGTTACCTCCACCAAAGGCGGATATGGTTTTTGCTGAGCCGGAACACTTCTTGTTTTTATATACTTAAAACTTCCCTGCACCTGAATTGCATAAAAAAAATTCGGGCTGGCAATTATTGTATCAATTGTGGTTTTTAATTTGCTGTAAGAGAATGAATTTAGTTTGATGTTGACTTCAGGATCAAAAAAAGTTACCGTGGAGAACGGAGTTTTTATACCGGCTGCAGGTTTATAAATTTTTCCATCAGCTTTTACCTGATAAAATGTTCCTTTGTAAAGAAGCATTTCTCCATCTAACGAATTAAATGTTCCGATACCAAAATCTCCCCAACGGGCCAAACTGCTTAAAGTTGTTTCGCCATCGTAAACACCGGTCATCAGTGCATCGATGGTGGAAACCTGCACCACCGTTTGTTCCTGTACAGGCATTTCTTCTTCAGAGCAGGCAATCAAAAAACACAACAGGAAAAAACCAGCAGCCTGCCCTGCAATTTTTAATACATCAGCTTTGTAATTGAGTCGCATAGTTAAAAGATTTTTGTTCCGATAAAATAAAGGGCGAATGCCGAAAGAATAATAAGGCCAATCCAGCTAAGAATACGCAACGTTTTACCAGGTTGGTTTTCGGGAGCTACATTTTTGCCTGTAACTGCCCTGAAGTTTATGTAACCCAGAACCGGCGCGGTAATAAAGGAAAGTGAGGTGGCAATATCCACCAGCAGTTTCAGTTGGCTTGAAAAAGAAGTCATAATCAGAAATGCACCTGAAAGCAGGACCAGTACCCAGAAAATATTGATATACCTGCCGGCTTTTGGGGTATTGAACGCCGGGACCAAAATCTGCGTTACCGGTTTCATTACCCGTGGGTAGGCATCTATTACAGTGAGTGTTGTGCTGAACATGGTGGTGGCTGCGGCAATGGCAATAACCGGATAAGCCCAGGAACCAATGGAGGAGGTGTAAAGGTTGAATAGCTGAGTGGCAAATGTAGCACCGTTTTGCGAAAAATCGATGCCTGAACCGTGCATGGCCAGGGCCCCCAGCGAAAGAAAAGCAACTGCGAGCAATGTTGTGCCAATGTAACCAATCTTAAAATCCAGCAGCACTTCGCGCAGTTTGGGCCGGTAACCGGTTTGTTTGATTTTGGCCATGGTCCACATCGAATGCCACACCGAAATATCGATGGCGCTGGGCATCCAGCCGGCAATGGCAATTAAAAAAGCGATGTCGCTTGCCGATTTCCATGAAAACGAACCGGCAAATTCCGGGTTGGGGGTGTACCCTTTTATGGCGGCGGCAATTACTGCTACAACAGTTGAAAGCGATAAAACAATGACGATCACTTTCACAATTCTGTCGAGCGCTTTGTACCTGCCAATTACAACAATGACAAGGCAAAGGCTGAAAATAAAAATAATCCAACCCTGATAACTGAACACCTCCGGGAAAATGGAACTCAAAATACCAACTGTAACTGCCGTAACTGCCGATTGAATGGTAAACATAGTACCCAATGTCATGATCAGGAAAAGATAAACCGCCCATTTTCCAATTCGCAAATAACCGTATACAAGACTCTCTCCGGTGGAAATGGCATAACGCGGCCCGTATTCAAAAAAGGGATATTTCAGCAGGTTTATAATGAGTACCAAAAAGAACAGATCGAAACCAAAAGCAGCACCTGCCCTTGTTGATTGCACGAGATGCGAAACACCAACTGCAGCACAGGCCCAGATTAAACCGGGTCCCAAAGCTTTCCAAAAGTTGTTTTTCATAAGCTTGTAAAAAGTAAACTTCTGCTAATTTAGCTGAAAAGCTGTTTCGTTTTCTCAAAGAAACAAAATATGATGTTAACCAAATAATTTTTCCATAATTTGATTGGAAAAATCGACAGGTTCGGCAAGATGAGATTCTGATTGCAATGTTGCATGGATATGCAACAACTCGACATAAAACTTCCGGGCATTGGGGGAGGCCACTATCAATTCCCTGAATCTCTTCTCCTCTCTCCTGCTCAACTCCCCGTCCACCATACCCTGTATGAGCCATTCATCTTTACTATTTTGTCGTTTATTCATTTTGCTTAGCCTGCAATCAATAATCTTGCATAATTTCGAATCCGGCGTCTGTAAAACTTACTTTAAATGAATGCAATTCATTTGGAATCAGATTCTCACCTGATACAGTAAAAGTATGTATCATTTCCTTTTGGGTCATATTCCACTTAAAAAATCAAAATGTCTTCATCATTTATTTTTTTGTATTAATTGGGCATGGAACAATTTCGATTTACCACCAGTTTTCCATCACCGATTCTGGTACTGAAAAATT
>JBMCIT010000304.1:0-2581 GCA_048616715.1 Tangfeifania sp.
GGGCTGTAGCTCAGTGCATTGATGATGAGCACCCGGTTGCTGATACTTTTGGATGCCGGCAGGTTAATTCGTCCTTCTGTTTTCTTTTTATTGATTGAAATTCGATATCTCATTTTCGATTTTTTTAATGGATCCTTTGACTTTCAACAATCTTGTGGCTTTTTTAATGTTGCCACTAAGGTACAAATACACGAAGATTCACTAAGGTTTTAAGTTTTTGTAAAAGTGTAAAGCTTCAAAAATCAGTTCCTTTTCGCAATTTTGGTTGATGGCGATTTCGCCAATATCAGGTAGTAAGGTGAAATTGATTCGGCCCGATTCATTTTTTTTGTCATGCGCCATCAGTTCAAATAATTGCTCAAAGTCGCTTTCTTCAATTTCAAATTTCCCGTAAATTTTTAACAGCCAGCCTGTCAGATTTTGCAGTTCGTTTTCAGAAAAACCACATTTTTTTATTGACAGGAACAGCTCCACAATCATTCCGTAAGCCACTGCGTAGCCGTGAAGAACCGGCCGGTTTTGTTTCATTGCCAGGCTTTCAAAAGCGTGTCCGGCTGTGTGCCCGAAATTCAGGGCTTTGCGAATATTGTTCTCGGTAAAATCATTGGCCACAAAATGTGTTTTTACCTCTACTGAGTGCCGGATGATTTCCTGGAGCAGTTCGTAATCGATGTTTTCAATATCGAATGTTTTCAGTTCTTTGAGGTGTTCCGGGCTTTTTATCAGGCCGTGTTTTATCATTTCGGCAAAACCCGAATTGAAATTTTCCCGGTCGATGGTTTTCAAAAATCCGGTATGGATGATTACTGCTACCGGCTCTTTAAACGTGCCCACCTCGTTTTTCAAACCATTGAAATTGATACCGGTTTTTCCGCCAACCGACGCATCGACCTGCGAAAGCAGGGTAGTAGGTATATTCAGAAAATCGAGGCCGCGTTTAAATGTGGAAGCTGCAAATCCGGCCAAATCGGTGAGCATTCCACCACCGATGTTGATTAAAAGTGATTTGCGATCGGCACCGTTTCGAGAAAGAAATTCCCAGATTTTGGCTACCGATTCCAGCTTTTTGTTATTCTCGCCGGAGGGAATTATGATTTTTTTTATGCCATTTGATTCCAGGAAGTTATCCAGTTCAGGCATCCAGATTTTATCTACTTTTTCTTCCGTAGCCAAAAATACTTTTCCGGTTTCGTATTTTTTAATCCACGTGTGTAGTTCGTCTTTTGGTGCGTGCGTGTAAATTATTTTGGAATAAATGTTTGAATTTCCCATGGTTACCTGCTAAATTGCGGTAAAGTTAAAATAAATTTGTTTTTTGAATTTGGAAATCCGGTGATTGGATTATTTTTCGGGAAAACTTAACGCGAATGGAAATAAAAAACAAGAAGAAAGTAGTGTTTTTAAGGCGCCTGTTTTTTTTAGTAAGTCTTGTAATCGCATTGGTTGCGCTGGCACTTTTTTTAAAGGATTACACCCTTTATGCCATAGGAACAGTGGGCGTTTTTGCCTTGTGGTTTTTGTTTTTTCAGGTTGCCGATTACCAGTACATTGAGTTTAGCGACGAAAACAATAAAATTCTGCTTCGCTATTACAAGGCAGTCAGGTTTGGAAAAACTGAATTTCATGCCATTGAGTTTCCTCAGAATTTGTTACACAATGCGGTTTTTGCAAATTCCATGTTTGGAAAAATGACTGACCTGACATTAATTATTCGCACACGCCGTGGAATAGCTGAATATCCTTCGGTGAGTTTAACTGCTTTATCGCCCGGTGAAAGAAAAAGCATGCAGGCAGCGCTGCATAAAATTATTGGTGTGTAATTATAAATCCCAGGAAACGTGGAAGATAAACGGATTTATGAGATTGCACTATCGCTGATTCCCGGAGTTGGCAGTGTTTTGGCCCGGAATCTCGTAGCTTATGCCGGCAGTGTTGAAGCTATTTTTAAAAAATCTCACAAAGAACTGGTGAAAATACCGGGTATTGGCGAGGTGAATGCGCGCCGTATTAAAAACAGGGAGATTTTTGAGAGGGCTGAAAAAGAGTTTAAGTTTATCGAAAAATATAAAATCAAATCCTGCTTTTATACCGAACCTGAATATCCGCGCCGCTTAAAAAACTGTACCGACGCCCCGGTGCTTTTCTATTCAAAAGGGACCATGAACCTGAATGAAGAGCGCATAGTAAGTATTGTAGGTACCCGCAATGCAACCGATTACGGAAAATCGGTTTGTGAGGAATTGATTCGCGGGTTCTCTGAAAAAAACTATCGCATACTGGTAGTTAGCGGACTGGCCTACGGAATCGATATCCAGGCGCATAAGATGGCACTGAAATACGGAATCCCCACTGTGGGAGTCGTGGCTCACGGGCTCGACAAAATTTATCCGTCGCAACATGCCGGCACTGCCCGTAAAATGCTCGATTGCGGTGGTTTGGTTTCCGATTTTCCGAGTGGCACAAAAATCGACCCGGCCAATTTCATCAGGCGCAACCGGATTATAGCCGGGCTCGCCGATGCCACGATTGTGGTCGAATCAGCCGAAAAGGGCGGTGCTTTAATCACCGCCGACATTGCCTC
>JBMCIT010000305.1:0-2579 GCA_048616715.1 Tangfeifania sp.
CTGAAAAAAGCCCACGCCAGGAACATTAAAGAGTATAACCGGAAATTTATCAGCCGGAAACTGAACCCTGAAAAAGGACACCGGTTTATGCCTTACATTGTAATGGTTATCGATGAATTTGCCGACCTGATAATGACTGCCGGCAAGGAAATTGAATTGCCCATTGCACGAATTGCGCAATTGGCAAGGGCAGTGGGCATCCACATGATTATTGCCACACAGCGGCCTTCTACCAATATTATTACCGGGGTTATTAAAGCCAACTTCCCGGCACGAATTGCTTTCAAAGTAGCTTCGATGATTGATTCACGGACGATTCTGGACACGCCGGGGGCCAATCAGTTGATTGGAAAAGGCGATATGTTGATTTCATCGGGGAGCGAAATGACAAGGGTACAGTGCGCATTTGTCGACACCCCCGAAGTGGAGGAAATTGTTTCGTTTATTTCGGAACAGAGAGGTTTTCCAACGGCATTTATGCTGCCTGAGTACAAGGAAGATGAAGAAGCCGGACCGGGTGAAGTGGATTTGAATAACCGCGACGAACTTTTTGATGACGCTGCCCGCGTAGTGGTAATCAATCAAATGGGATCTACTTCCATGATTCAGCGTAAATTTTCGATTGGCTACAACCGGGCAGGCCGGATTATGGACCAACTGGAGGCTGCAGGCGTTGTAGGTGTAAGCGAAGGAAGTAAAGCCCGGCAGGTGCTTATTCAGGATGAATATACTTTGGAACAATTGTTGAGTGACTTGTAAGAAAAATTTAAAATGAAGAATCTGTTTTTATTGGGGATGTTTTTGGCAGTATCGTTATTTTCTGTTGCACAGGAAGGTACAAACGCCAGTGAAATTTTAGACGAGGTTAGCGAGAAAACACGTTCATACAATACCATTTCTGCCCATTTTATATTTTCGATGGATAACGAGGAGATGGATATTCATGAAAAAAATGAAGGATCGATTCAGTTGAAGAAACAGAAATATGTGGTAACCCTTCCCGATGTAGGGATGAAAGTTTTTTCCGACGGTGAAACAATCTGGAACTACATGTCCGACGGGAACCAGGTGACTATTTCTACAGTTGAAGACAGCGACAGCGATTTGATGGATCCTTCTTCCATTTTTAGTATTTATGAAAAAGGATTTGAATCGGAATATGCAGGTGAAACAATTAAAGACGGGAAAAAACTCCACCATGTAGAACTTTATCCTGATACAGACGAACACGATGTGTCCAAAATTATTCTTTACATCGATAAAACGACAATGATGATCGATTCGGCCGTTTTGCACGGAACCGATGGCAATTTATACGGAATCGAAGTTACTGAAATGGACACAAAAACAGAATTGCCCGACTCGCATTTTGTTTTCAAACCGGACAATTACGGCGATATAGAGGTGATTGATTTCCGCTAAAGGCCAGCTTTTTTAAGCGCTTTGCGGGGAACAATTTTATCGACTGTTGAAATTTCGATAAATGAAGCACCGCAGTCTTCACCAAACCTGCCACCTACATAAATAATAAGATCTTCCGGTTGCAGGGTATTGTCATTTGTAAGCGACTCAATGGCAGCCTTCTGAATTTTCAGGCGGTTTTTCTTCATTTCCAGAAAAGTAGGTATAATACCAAATGAAAGCGCCAGTTCGCGTACCACCCTGTGGGAATGGCATTTGGCATACACCGGAATATTTGAGCGGTAGGCAGCCAGGTACCTTGCTGTTTTACCTGTTGTTGTTGAAGTAATAATCGCTTTTGGATATAAATCTTTTGCAGTGCGCATGGCTGAATGTGCCAGGTAAGCAGGTATTTCTTTATTGGCCGGGGGCAAAATTACATCGTAACGTTTTTCGCGGTTGGGTTCCACTTCACGGGCAATCCGGTGCATTATACTTACTGATTCTATCGGATATTTTCCGATGGCGGTTTCTCCACTCAGCATTATTCCGTCGGCACGCGAATAAATGGCGCTGGCCACATCATTAACTTCGGCCCTGGTAGGGCGCGGATTTTCAATCATACTGTGCAACATCTGGGTAGCTACAATTACAGGCTTTTTTTTCGCAATTGCTTTCCGGATCAGATTACGCTGAACAGTGGGTATTTTTTCAGCAGGCAGTTCAATCCCCAGATCGCCGCGTGCAATCATTATTCCGTACGAATGGTCCAGGATTTCATCAATTTTTTCAACACCTTCAAGGTTTTCAATTTTGGCAATTATTTTAATATCGCTCTTCAGTTCATCAAGCAACCCCTGAAGTTCAATTAAATCTTCTTTATTTCGCACGAATGAATGGGCAATAAAATCGAGTTTGTTATCCTCTGCAAAACGGATGAATTCCCTGTCTCTTTCGGATAGGGTTGGAAGGTTGGTAACTACACCCGGAACATTTACACTTTTATTGTTTTTTATGATACCGCTGTTTTTCACCAGGCACAGCAATTTGTCTTCCGTTTTATCCTGAACAACGACCTCGATATCGCCGTCGTCGAACAATATGCGATCGCCGATTTTTACATCTTCCGCAAAATTGTGGTAATTCACACAAACTCCCGGAAAAGCAGCTTTTTCATC
>JBMCIT010000306.1:0-2567 GCA_048616715.1 Tangfeifania sp.
AACGAAATCGACAAACTGGTAACCCACCGGAATTACGATTTCGGGATGCAGGAAAAAAAGATTTTGGGCGACGGAGTAGTCACGGGCCATGGCAAAATCAGCGGCAGGCTGGTTTATGTTTTTGCCCAGGATTTTACGGTTTTTGGCGGCTCACTAAGCCGGGCCAACGCCGATAAGATTGTAAAAATCCAGAACCTGGCCCTAAAAATGGGAGCTCCCCTCATCGGGTTAAACGATTCAGGCGGCGCCCGCATTCAGGAAGGGGTGGAAAGCCTGGCCGGTTATGCCGATATTTTTTACAACAACGTAACTTCTTCAGGGGTAATTCCACAAATATCAGCTATTCTGGGTGCTTGTGCCGGCGGTGCGGTATATTCACCGGCACTTACCGATTTCATTTTTATGGTGAATGAAAAAAGCCACATGTTTGTTACCGGCCCCGAAGTAATCAAAACGGTTACACACGAAGATGTTTCGAAAGAAGATTTGGGCGGTGCCCACACCCACAGCACCAAAAGCGGCGTGGCCCATTTTACCGGGAACGACGAGGAACAAACGCTGATGATGATCCGGGAACTGGTTAGTTTTCTGCCGTCGAACAACCTGGAAGATCCACCGGTAAAATCCACCATCGACCCCAGCGACCGTGAGGAAGAAAAGCTTCAGGATTTGGTTCCTGCCGACCCAAACCGGCCGTACGACATGCACGAAATTATTCAGGCGGTAATCGACAACAAGCATTTTCTGGAAGTGCAGCCGCAGTATGCACAAAACATTATTGTTGGATTTGCACGGTTTGGTGGACAGCCGGTGGGAATTGTCGCCAACCAGCCCAATCACCTGGCCGGAGTCCTCGATATCAATTCATCGGCCAAAGCAGCCCGCTTTGTGCGTTTTTGCGATGCATTCAACATCCCGTTGGTAACCTTTGTGGATGTTCCCGGATTCTTGCCCGGAACCAGCCAGGAATTTGGCGGAATTATCAAGCACGGAGCCAAGCTGCTGTATGCATTTTCGGAAGCTACCGTGCCAAAAATCACGATAATTACGCGCAAAGCGTATGGAGGCGCTTACGATGTAATGTCGAGCAAACACATTGGCGCCGATATCAACTTCGCTTACCCCACTGCCGAAATTGCAGTGATGGGACCCAAAGGAGCCATCAATATTCTCCACCGCAGCAAAAGCGACGAAGAAAAATCAATAGCAGTAGACGAATATCGCGAGAAATTTGCCAATCCGTACAAAGCGGCTTCACTCGGTTACATCGACGAAATCATCTATCCGAAGGAAACACGCAAAAAAATTATTGGCGCACTGGAAATGACCCGAAACAAGCGGAAATCAAATCCGCCAAAAAAACACGGGAATATTCCGTTGTAATTACTTTGCTGAATAACAATTTATTCCTATTTTTGCGCGTCCAAAAAACTGGATTGTTTTTATTATTAATTAAAAATTAGTGTTTTATGTTGAATCAGTACGAAACCGTTTTCATTTGTACTCCCGTTTTATCTGATCCGCAGGTAAAGGAAACGGTAAACAAATTCAAAGACATTATCACCAACAGCGGAGGTGAAATGATCAATGATGAGGATTGGGGCATGAAAAAACTGGCCTATCCCATCCAGAAGAAATCTACAGGCTTTTATCATTTATTTGAATTCAAAGCCGACCCTTCATTAATCAGCAGGCTTGAAATCGAATTCAGGCGCGACGAACGGGTTATCCGTTTTATGACTGTAAGGCTCGAAAAATATGCCATCGAGTACAGCGAAAAAAGAAGAAGGCTTCAGAAAGAAAAAACAGAAAAAAAGGAGGGATAAGCAATGGCACAAAATTCAAGTGAAATCAGGTACCTGACGCCACCGTCAGTAGAAATCAAAAAGAAAAAATACTGCCGTTTCAAGAAAAACGGAATCAAATATGTCGATTACAAAGACCCGGAATTTTTGAAAAAGTTCCTGAACGAGCAGGGAAAAATCCTTCCCCGCCGTATTACCGGCACTTCGCTGAAATACCAGCGCAAAGTTGGCCAGGCCATTAAACGTGCCCGCCAGATTGCTTTGCTGCCTTATGTAACCGATATGTTAAAATAAAAAAGGAGGCTTGAAATGGATATTATATTAACACAAGATGTTGAACGGCTGGGAAACAAAGATGATGTTGTTTCTGTAAAAGACGGGTACGCGCGCAATTTCCTTATTCCGCAGAAAAAGGCAGTTGCTGCCACCGAAACAGCCAAAAAAGTGATGGAAGAGAACAAAAGGCAGCGTGCGCATAAAGAAGCAAGATTAAGAGAAGAGGCTCAGAAAATTGCCGACAAGCTGGCGAACAAGAAAGTTAGAATTGGCGCCAAAGTGAGTTCTTCGGGTAAAATTTTCGGTTCGGTAAATACCATCCAGGTAGCAGAAGCTATCAACAAAAAAGGATTCGAAATCGACCGCAAGCAAATTACCTTACCTTCCGACAGTATTAAAGAAGCAGGAACATACACTGCCAAAATCAAACTCTTCAAAGATGTTATCGTTGAGCTGGAGTTCGATGTAGTAGGTGAATAAAAAAAA
>JBMCIT010000307.1:0-2567 GCA_048616715.1 Tangfeifania sp.
AATTTTACAGCCAGGAAAAAATAAAACAATCCGTAAACGAAACGCCGGATTGCAGGATAAATAATATCTGTGAATCTGTGGCAATTCGTTTAATTCTTATATGGCGAAATTACGCATAGAGTTTAAAAGAAAACAGAGACAAGGATTAAAGTTTCAAAACCCATTGGCATTCGTTGTTTATGGCATAGGAAATTGCCTGAAACCGGTAGCCCGGATAGTTTTCCGTAAATTTCCTTTTTGAGGCTGAATTTATATTCCGGCAGTTCATTTTTACTTCAAAAGCCAAATTCATAAAATCCGGTAAAACACCCCTCTTTTTTCTCTTGTGTGGGTTAATTTGCCTTCGGTTTCCAGTGATTCCAGGTATTTATTGATTTCGTTGACATGTGTTCCGAGGATTTGTGCCAACTCACCGGCAGTGCAGGGGCGGCGGGCAATGGTGCCGAGTATGGCCGATTCTACATCTTTGCGGTAACCTGCAAGGTTTTTGCGTTCGGGTGCTTTGGCAATGATTTCCACGTTATCAAATTGCCAGAACTGGATGATGCGTTTGAGTTTTTCAGGAGTTGCCGGTTGCAGTTCGTCAACTCTTCCGGGGCGGTCGAGTGTATTGAGCTGAACCCGGTCGGGATTGATTTTCAGAATCGCCTTTTTTAATTGGGTAAGTTCTGCTTCATTGTCGTTGTATCCCGGAAGAATAAAAATTTCAAGCCAGATCTTTCCTTGAAATTCTTTCCTGAAATCTACGATTCCCTGAATGTAGGTGTTAATATTTAGTCCTTTCGCCGGAACATTTATTCTCTCGAAAACTTGCTGTGTGGCTGCATCCAATGAAGGTAGAACAAGGTCGGTACGAAGCAATTCCTTTCTTACCTCTGCCAGTGAAAGCAGCGTCCCGTTGGTCAGTACCGCAACCGGAATTTCAGGCCTGGTTTCTTTGATAAACTGAATAATTTCCCCAATGGCAGAATTCAGCGTGGGTTCGCCATAGCCTGAAAAAGTGATGTAGTCGGGTGGGGGACTGTTCGCAAAGTAATCACTGAGTTCGGTGATAATTTTTTTGTACGGGATGTATTCCATCCGTTGTGTAGTGAGTTTGGTAGTTGGCCCTACTTCGCAATACACACAGTTAAGCGAACAGACTTTTTTCGGCACCAAATCCACTCCCAGCGACATGCCCAGCCTGCGCGAGGGGACTGGGCCAAATAGGTATTTATATTCCGGGTTCAATTTTAATTTCCAATTTCGTCATAGCTAAACCTTTTCCATAAAAATAATGATTTTCAGGGAATTAAGATTGACAATTGGCTGTTGCATTTTTTGTGTCGTTCCAGTTTCTCTTTTCCAGTTCCAGAAAACGTTTTTTCTCGTCTTCATTCATATACCTGACGATGTATTCCAGGTTGCATTCCATTTTTTTTGCGACCTGTTCAACCGAACCAATCAGTTTATCTTTGATAGGAATTTTTTGAAATGGAAAAACAAAAGTAGCGATTACGGTATTTTCACCATAAATTTCCAGGTCTTTCACAATACCAAGTTCGGTTAGTGAACAATTGATGGCCGGGTGCTTAACCTGTGATATGGCTTCGATAACGGAATTTTTATCTGCCATAAAATCATTTTTTGTTTTTCACGAGTTCCTCACGCACCATGGTGTGCCCGCATTCCGGACATTTGATCTCTGTGCATTTCACTCCCTGCTGGTGAGGAACTTTGTGTCCGCATTTTACACAAAGGCAGTAACCTCCCGGGCCAAATGCCCCGCCCTTATTTCTTCCTTTATGGCCTCCGAGGCCCAATCCTTTTCCTGGTTTCATTTTTAGTAGCATTTTAAAATTGACTGTAGTTTTTTACCGTAGGCAGCAATCTTTTATTTCCGCAGGTTACGCAGATAAACGCTGGAAAATTAGCGAATTCAGCGGGAAGTTAATTTCCCTGGAAAATAAAAAGAACACATAGAATTCTGCCTGCTCATTGTTCACTCGTCCCTTTTCGGAATCTTTCCAGTTCTTTTTCCACATGCGAAAGCTGATCTTTTAACATGCGGGCTTCGTTTTCAAGCAACGTTTCATCCGAAACACCGGGAGCAAAATCATCGTGATAGTGCCCAAACGGATTTCCCCATCTGAAACCGAAACCTTGTCCACTTCTGCGGCCAAATCCTCCCCGGGATCCGCGCCTGAAATTTCTGAATCTCCTGCCGGAAAAATCTTCCTTATTCCCGGCGCATCTTCCAAGCTGCCTCCCCGTCATCGGTCCGGCGCCTGTTGGTCCTTTTCTGTTTAATCCTGGCATGATAACCTCCTTTTTTTAATTTCAATAGTTCTTTTTTCAAGATAACACTACAAATCTAATAAACTTATGTGCGCAATAAAAAAATAATCCGTTAAATTTTATAAAAAATTGCACAAACGATTGTGCAACTCAAAATAAATATAAATATTTGTAGGCTGGACCTATGGAAGAAAAAGTAAACAATATTAAGGAGCTGGCCCAAAAGCTGGAACTTTCGCCCACCACCGTTTCACGTGTTTTAAACGGAAAATCAAAAAAGTTTCGCATCA
>JBMCIT010000308.1:0-2557 GCA_048616715.1 Tangfeifania sp.
AGTTCCTGCAACCATTTTCCAATTTGGGTGTCCATGTCCTCAACTTTATCGTAATACTGTGCCCAGTCGTGTTTCATGGCTGGTGTTTCCGGGTGGTACGGCGGAATTGGCACTTCATCGGGGCTGTGCCGGAGTTTTTCATTTGGAATGGAATTGTGAATGGAACTTTCATGCGAAATAGTGGTGTTGAAAACAGCAAAGAAGGGCTGTCCTTCCGCCCTGTTTTTATAGTGTGCATCGCGGCTGCTTTCATCCCAGATTTTATTGGGTTCGATGCTGTTTGTATTGTAATCGGTTTTTGAATTGTTGGTACAGTAATAGCCTGCTTCGCGCAAAAATTCAGGATAGGTTTTTACTACTTCTGAAATCGGATAATAGCTGCGCATGTGCTGGTTTCCGCCAGAGTTGGCATAAACTCCGGTAATGATGGTATTCCGGGCCGGGGCGCAAACAGGGGCGTTGGCATAAGCATGCGTGTATAAAAATCCTTCTGAAGCCAGCTTGTCGAGGTTGGGAGTAGTGGCAAATTCATCGCCGTAGCATCCTAAAAACGGACTGTTGTCTTCGCTGGTCAGCCATAAAATATTTGGCAATTCTTCAGGGCGTTTTTCCTGGCAGCTGTATAACATTAGAAAATTGATCAGTGTGAAAAAAAGGAGTGTAAAGCCGGTCAGTTTTTTTAAGTTCATGATGTATCGGTTTTTTAATTGGAATCTAAAAATAAAAAAATGGATCAGGAAATCAGGATCAATTTAAAATAAGTTTGTAAACAGATAAAGGTAACTTAATATCAGGCTATAATTTCAACTTTGTTCCCGTCCGGATCGAGAAAAGTGCTTTCGTAGTATCCATCTCCTGTAGTGCGTGGCTCGCTGATAATTTTAAAACCGTCGCTTCTGATTAATTCGGTTAAGCGGTTAACTTCAACTTTCGATCCTACCTGGATGGCAAAATGTGTTAACCCGGTGTAATTTCTTTCAGGAATATTTTTTGACCTGGGAACATTGGGCATTTCCATAATCTCCAGCCGGCAGTCGCCATCGAAGGTTAAAAAATATGAACGAAATTCCTTAGAGTGATTGTAGTAAATTTCCGATGAAGAGGCATCGAAATAGTGCACGTAAAAATTTCGCAAGCTCTCGAGGTTATAAGTCCAGATAGCCAGGTGTTCTATTCTCATTTTATTTGTTTATTGTTATGTTTTTTCAAATTTACGAAACAAATTGGTGGGCAGTAAATTTATGTGTTAAATTTTTACTTCCCATTCGTTAAAAAACTGTTCGAGAAAGCTTTTCATAAATTGGTGTCGGGTTTCTGCCATTCTCTTTCCTGTTTCAGCAATTTTAAGTGCACATTTCCTGACCCTGAATATGTGCCACCAGTCATGTCCTGAGCCTTCATTTTCAAAAATATCCCTCACAAATTTTTCCGTTTCAAACAGGTTTTCCCGATGATTTTCAGCCATATTTTTAAATTTAGGCATCAAAGTTGTTAAAATTACTTTTAAAATGGATGCAAAAAGCAGATAAGTCAGGTTAATTACTATTTTTGCCTGTTTGAACTTTCTGTGAGTGCAACCGTTTTTTTAGTGAGAATTTGAATATTTGGATAGGAAAAGAATGACAAAAACAAATAAATACACCATACCTTCGATGCTGCAAAATTCAGTGCGCCAGTTTGCTAATGAAACTTCGCTTGTTTTTGCAGGAGAGGAAAATTACACTTACCATGATTTGGGCGAAGATGTAAAAAGTACAGCCGGATTACTGAAAAAAATGGGTGTTGGGCATGGAGATAAAGTAGCCATATTAAGCAATAATATGCCTAACTGGGGGATTGCTTATTTATCCGTTTCATGGTTGGGGGCAACTACTGTTCCCATTTTACCGGATTTCCATACCAACGAAATAGAATCGATTATTGAGCATTCGGAAGCCAAGGTACTTTTTGTGTCTGAATTATTGTACCGGAATTTAAGTGAGAAAACAGTCGAAATGCTCGATCACCTGATTTTGGTAGAAAATTTTGCAATTATCCCGAAAGGAACTCATGCTGATAAATTAAATGAACTTACACCCGCAATTTCCGAAAATTTAAAGGTTGGTAAGCCTGCCGATGTGGAAGAAGATGAACTGGCTACGATTATTTATACTTCGGGAACAACCGGCAATTCAAAAGGGGTGATGCTGACCCATAAGAATTTAACGTGGACGGCTGAGAAAAGTACATCATTGCAGGACGTCAGCACCAAAGATCGCTTTCTTTCGGTACTTCCGCTTTCACATACATTCGAGGGAACTTTAGGATTTCTTTTTCCGTTAAGAAACGGCTCCTCGGTACATTACCTGCGAAAACCACCGGTTGCATCGGTATTGTTACCGGCGCTCAAAAAGGTACAACCCACCCTTATGCTGGTGGTACCGCTGATCATTGAAAAAGTGTTCAAAGCCAAAATACTCCCTAAGTTTCAGAAAACAAAAACAATGCGAAAGCTTTATTCAGTTCCGGCAATACGGAAAATTTTACATCGTGTAGCCGGCCGGAAATTGTACCAGAC
>JBMCIT010000309.1:0-2557 GCA_048616715.1 Tangfeifania sp.
TACAAAAAATTCCGGATATTATGGCAGCATTTTGGGCGAGTTTCAATTTATCGTTATTGGTCATTCCTGGTTATTTTTTTTTCTTCTTATTTGTTTTGAAAATTCATTATTCAAGTTTTAATTCTTTTTCACCGGGCAGTAATCCATGCATCGTCCGCAACTGACGCAATTCCCTTTATGCACAACATAATCCTGTCTTTTACGGAAAACCACTGTATTCAGAAGGGTCATACCTATAACAAGTCCCAGGAATCCACCCATGATCATGCTTCCAGTATAAAAATCATGACGGATTTCTTCAGCTTCCTGAACCAATGTCTCCATTGATTTTCCGGAAGCGAGGAAAGTCTGGACATCGATGTTGTCCAAATCATTTTTTACTTCCGGACGCGAAATCAACAGTTCCGCCAAATAAACATCGGGATTGGCTTTCGACAGGAATGTATGGGATTTGGCGCCGATAAATATTCCCAGTCCTATCCAGACCGGAATAAGTGCGGCATAAAGAATGAACCGTTTGGTCCCGAGGCCCGATTTAGCCACTTCCTTTTCATCGGTCGGGAATTCAATCGCATCGAACGGACAGGAGTTGGCACAAAGTTTACACTGAATGCATTCGGCCGGAGTAATGGAAACATTCTTTTTCGAGAACCGCGACATCCAGCTCAGAACCACTCCGTACGGACAAAAGAACCGGCAATAGGGCCTGCCCACAAACATTCCGAGCAACAAAAATGCAATTCCCAGAACGATCATAATAAACATGGCATCCATCCTGAAAATCCCGATAAAGGGATCGTACCGGCAGATAATAAAATCGGTTCCGGTAGCAGCAAACAAAACAGCTAGCGAAAGGTACAGATAGGGAATAAATCCCAGTGTTTTGTTGAGCCACTTGGGCAGGCTGATGGGTTTAATCACCACCAAATCCTGGATAGCCCCCAGCGGACAAACGCCCCCGCAAAATGACCTTCCGTAAAACAATGTTAACAGCAATGGCAATATAAAAAACAGCAATACGACTGCTGAAATGGCATAAGTTGGATCGAAAAAAGAGAGTGTGACATTCTGAACTGCTCCGATGGGGCAGACACACCCGAGACGATAAAACCCGAAGTATATTAATGCCGCTACCGAGAGCCACATAACTCCCCGCCTCGAACGCCTTTTTATAACGAGATACGCAGCAATTGCGAGAAATGCAATCAGCACAATTACATCGAAATATTCCATGGAAATTGCCCGGGGTTCCGGGGTTACCGTATCGGGCTGTTCGTACCCCGTATCGAATTCAGGTTTTGGGAAACGCTGCTGCTGCGCAGTCAGAGAAAAAGTAAAAAGTAAAAAGTAAAAAGTAAAAAGTATGTACTTCAGTTTTTTCATTCGTCAATAGTTGGCTAAGATTCAGGATTATTGGTAAAATCTCCTTTTACATTGTAGGCTTTGCCCACTTTTACCCGCGAAATGGCGTCGGAAGGGCAAACCCGTGCAATGGAACATTCGTTGCAATTGACACAAATGTGGTGCATAATTTGCAAATGCAGCGAACCATTTCCAAATGCGGTACACCCTTCCACACATTTGGCACAGCCGATGCATAAATCTTCGTTAATTTTGTATTCGAAATACGGCTCCTCAATAAATTTCCGTTCGATGGCTGCGGTTGGACAAAGCTGATTTTCGGCTGCTGTTGTTCGTTCGTTGGCATCGGGTTTTAAATATCCGCCGCACAAATCGCAGTAACCACACAAATCGTAAGCATGGACGCATTTAACAGCCGACGGCGAAAGCACACATTCGGTGGCACACCGTCCGCACTGGGTGCAAAGAAACGGATCGATTTGCCAAACATATTCGTCTTTAATTACCTTACTCAGCGACAATCCGCCGATGCCGCCCAGCGCCAGCGCCAGCGACAAACGCACACCATCGTTAATAAATTCCCTCCGGCTTTTTGATTTATTCTTTTCCATACCTTTCCTCCTTTACTTCCGGATTTTCGCAATCCGTCAATTTTCCGCAATCCCCGCATGCGCTGGAGACAGAACAACTGGCGGTCACTTTTTTATTGACTACCAAATATCCTGCTGAAGCAGTGATTCCGCCCAGCAAAAAAAACCGGCCTGCAGTTTTGAAAAATTCTTTACGATCCATCGTATTTTGTTTTTATGTAAGTTGAACCCTTTCAGGGTTCTTATTCAACTTTTCCCTCTTTCCCACAGGTTGCACCTGCGGCTATTGTTGTTTTACTCCTTCGGAGTAAATCTTCTCAATTATTTTTCTGCTTCCAAATTTTACAAGAACACTTTCTATTTATTTTCTCTTCAATCCACCAATGGTGGATTGAACAATAATAGCCGTAGGTAAAACCTACGGTAACAAAACTACGCTTGATCCTCAACCCTAAATGGGTTGAATTCAAAGCAAATATTTTTCATCGAACTCAATTCCATGCTCTTTCAATAATTCAATAAATTCATCCTTAAAAGTTTTTACTTGTGACTATTGTTGTTTTACTCCTTCGGTTCAAAAACCCTCAGTACTTTGCGGTCAAAAT
>JBMCIT010000310.1:0-2516 GCA_048616715.1 Tangfeifania sp.
TTTTTAATGTTTTCGTATGCCTGGCTCACTTTCTGGAATTTATCTTTTGCCGCTTTCTGGAAATCATTTCCCAGGTGACTGACTTTGTCAGGGTGGTATTTCATTGCCATCCGGCGGTAAGCTTTTTTCAGTTCATCGTTTGACGCATTCGGCTCAATTTCAAGTATTTTGTAATCGGCATCGATGTTTCGCACAAACATGGCCTGAATCGATTCAAAGTCACTTCTTCCGATACCCATTTGCATGCCGATGTTTTCGATGACTTTGCGTTCGATTTCATCCACCCGGCCGTCGGCCTGGGCAATACCAAACAAAAAATGCAGCAATTGCAAACGGGCGGAATAATTCATGTTCATTTGAATTTGCCGGCACACTTCATTCACCGGGATGGATTGCTTCAGAATATCGCGCAACATTTTTACCGCTTCCTGTGCTGATGCTGCTCCGAAATTCTGCACCATAAATTTTTTCACATAATCCAGTTCCGATTTTACAACTTTTCCGTCTGCTTTCATTACTGCGGCAGTCAGTACCAGTAAACTCATTACATAACCTCCGGTTGTGGTCCTGCCAGAGTAGCCGGTGGTCCTGCCTCTGCCGGTTTGCAATTCGGTTGACGAGCCATCGACAATCGAACCGATGATAAAACCAAAAATTGCTCCAATCGGGCCTCCCATCGCCCATCCTAATCCTCCGCCAATCCATTTACCAAATTTTGCCATATTTCCGAATATTTTTATCGATTTCAATGATTTCCGGTATCAGTAGTTGCTGATTGTTGTTTTTTAGCACACGTGTAGCCAGTTTTTGTTTCTCTTCCTCGGGCATCTGGTTTTTCATTCGTTCCTCAACCTGCTGCCGGCTTACTCCGTCGCGTTTCATCACCCATTTTATCCTTTGCTCGCGTGGTGCAGATACCAAAATGGTATAATCCATCATTCTGTAAAAACCACTCTCAAACAGAATGGCTGCCTCGTGAATTACATAAGGATACTGTTCGTGTTTGGCCACCCACTCTTTAAATTCGTTGCGAACTGCCGGATGAACCAACTGGTTCATTTTTTTGAGCTGCGATTCATCGTTAAAAATAATTTCGGCCAGTTTCCTGCGGTCGATTGTTCCGTTTTCGGTGCAAATATTCTGCCCAAACCGGTGAACAAGTCCTGATTTTATTTCAGGATGTGTATCGAGCAATTCTTTGGCTACCTTATCAGCTTCGAAAACGGGTACTTTCAGCAACTTAAAAACAGTGCAAACTGTTGATTTTCCGCTTCCGATTCCCCCGGTAATTCCAATGATTACTGCCATTCTGAAATTGCTTTAATCGGTTTCAATTAAGAATTCAACAGCCTGTGGCGAAATACGACGTAACTGAATGAAAGGTGGTTTTGATTCAATATTTATTTCAAGGGTTTCAGTATTGTAATCTGCCTCGTTGTAATCGACAAAAGCCCTGAAATCGGCAGCCGTAACATTTTCGTAGTCACTCATACCCACCAAAAATGAAACCTTTACTTCCGAAGGAAACAGTTTGATGTTCAAATCTTCAGGTTTGTTCCTTACCCGCACCGGCACGCTTATTTCTTTTTCGGTGAACTGTTCAACCGGTATTTGTATGGTAATTTTTTCCTGCGAGATGTCGGTATTTTCAGGATGATTTATTCTAAGCGATTTTTCAATGTTTGAATCTATGCCTTTTATCTCTTCGAATTCTGTTTTCAGGCTTTCAAGCGTGTCGAGAACCGATGCCGGTCCTGAAATCTGTATGCTTTCAGGTGAGGATGTTATGGCACCTTTTTGGAAAAACTGGGATTTAAAGTTTGTTTTTATGTTAGGTTCAACAGGAATTATTTTGCTTTCAAGGCTGTCGAAAATAAATGTTAATACCTGCGGTGTAATATCGGTAATGGTTATTTCGCTGCTCACCTGCTCCGAAATACGGTTGATTAAATTCTGAGTCTGTACTGTAACAATGTTCCCGAACCCGTCTTCTTCCTGCCTGATTGCAGTTAAATTAAGAATAACAGGAGAAGAAGACAGCGATAACTTATGGCGCAAAAGCGAAAACCCATGAGCATTGACTTTTAGCTGAAACTTTGCCGGCGGATTGCTGGTTAAAAACATATTTTGCGGAGGGTTCACATATTTCACCGGATAAGAAACAGTTGTGGTGTAGTCTTTACTCAACGCATTTAAGAACCAGAGAGCTGTGGCAAGAAAAAGGCACAGGACAAAGACTAAAATCCTCCGGTCATTTTTAATTTTTTCCAGACTTAATGAACCCAATATTTCCGAGAGTTTATTTTTCATTGTTACCAGTTGGATAACGACAAAATTAAGCATTTATGTCGATTGGAGTTCATCCATCCTTTTTTTATTAGGTATTGAAGGCGTCGGATTTTTTTCTTTAAATGAATTCAACAGAAAAACTGATAATGCTCAGTTTCCCGATGAAATTATTGAACTATTTATCAGAAAAAAAATAACCAGCACATTAAAAATTGTACTTTTGGAAT
>JBMCIT010000311.1:0-2508 GCA_048616715.1 Tangfeifania sp.
CCGAAAGCAATTATAAAATAAAACAAACCGTTCAGCCCGGTAAAAAAATAGGATGTAATTCTCGAAAATTCCCTTGAATTTTCGAGAATCAGATTAAATAGTATATTAAAGAAAAAGTTTCCGGAAAAATAAATCAATACGGCAGCATTTATCCACATCAGCGGCTCTTTTTGAATTTCCCGGTGTTTGCTTTCAACCATAAATTTTGAAAACAACAACACTGAAAACAGTACCAGCAGTAACCCTTCTACCGAACGTACAAGATTTGGCATGGTAAATAAATCCTGGATAAAAAGCAAATTGATAATTGCATATGACTCAAAAAGGATAAGGATAGCAATCATTATCTTTTTATGAATAAAGGGATGGAGTACATTTTTGTAAAATATTGCCCAGAGTAAGAATTCAAAAATGATATAAAAATGCAATCCGGGAATGGTATTTCTTATTCCGGCTGCAATTAATGCAGATCCCAGAATTTCAGATACCAAAGCGAATCCAGTAAAAATGAACAGGATTTTTAAATTTTTATTAAGGCAGCGAAAACTATAGAGCCCTGCCAAAAATGCAATGCTCACTTCCGCAATATGTATAAATAACTGAGCAGGCATCAAAGGCGCAATGACAATAAGTTAAGAATTGTAAATACTGTTATTATCGCAGATTGGCGGGCATAAAGCCCCATAATTAAATACTTCAGAATCATCTTCTGTCGACCGAACCTCCTTCGATTCAGCATATACCATCACATTCATGGTTTTTGAGATTCCGAAATCAATTTGAGCTTCCGGTTTATCCTGGTTTTTAAATATTTCGTGCAGTTCAAATTTGGTGAATAAATAGGCATTGGGGTAAATGTATTGCCGGAAAGCAGCCCATTCGTTGTCTGCATCCAGTTCTCCCGATCGCCATTTTCGGTAGCGGCGGATGCTTTCAATTACTTCAGCCGTGTTATGCGAGTAATCTTCATTTTTCTCTCCCAATTTAAAAACCGGGGTTTCATAATCGGCATATACTTCGCCACTTCCCATCAGAAAAGACGAAACAGCAAACGCACACAATACGTATTTCCCATCTGCCATATCTTTTTCGAGGCCGAGGTAAATGCGTATTCTGTTTTCATCCTCGCTGTGTAAAATCTTATAAGTTTCTTTTTTCAGAATTAAGCGTGGAGAAGTCAGGTTAAAACTGAGTTTTTTTTCATCGTTGAAATTCTTTCGCCAGTTCTCGGCTTTTCGTTGTGGGATTTGGTCTCTTTTTAGTTTTAAATTCATATTTTTAAATGTATCGTTTGGCGCTCTAAAAGTAAAGAAATTCCTGGTTTAACAATCGGTATTCGAAATTATTTTTGATTGAAATAGTATATTGCTGAAAAAGTAATGGATTTTTAAGTTTGCTTTATTTTTTGAAATACAGTTGGTTGAGTGAAAAAAACCTGCTTTTTAGGGCAGGTTCTTTTGAATCTATATTTAGTCGTAGTAGTAATAGTCGTCTTCGTAATAATATCCGTCGTTGTATGCAAAATACCTTTCAGGATAATGAACCAGCCGGAAGCCGTAATTTGTCATTTCAAAGAAAAGGTTTCCAACCCTGAAATAGAGGTATCCGTTAATGTAGGCCCTTTCGTAGCCCATGGGCAGGTGCTCGAAAACAATTCCGTAAGGCATGTCAACCAGCACATAACCAATGCCCCGGCGGTACCTGAAGAAATGGCCGTCGTAAACATAGTATCTGTGATGATTATGTACAAAGAACGTTGGCTGATAAACAAACCTGCGAATTACATGTCCCCACCTCGGGTGATGGAAATAATGCCTGTGAAACCTGTATGAGTAAGGATGGTAGGTATGGTAATAATCTACCCAACTGTTAAAATTCCAGCGATACCTTTCCCAGCTCCTGTCCCAGTGTTTGTACTTTCTGTAATCGTAATTCCGGTAGAAACTTTTATCGTGTTTCCGGTAATGTGCCCGGTCGGGAGCTCTGCGGATGTTCCAGTATTTATTGCTTCCCCGGTATTCTTTGCTGGTTCTGTACCTTCTGTCATTTTTGTCGATGCGGTAAATGTTCCTGTTATTGCTGTTGGAACGGGGACGAACCGATGACGAACTGCGTGATGAGCTTCTCCTGTCTGAATTGTTGTAACGTTCTTTTGCCGAACGGTTTACTTCTGCTGATTTACGCTCGCGCGGCGGGCTTATCCTTGAATTCCTGCTGTTATCACGGGCCGAACGGTTGGCGGAGTTTATCCTGTTGTTTGAACGCGCCGGATTCGGTTCACGGTTTATCCGTGGTGGAGTGCTTCGCAAAATTCTTCTGTCGTTTGATGATGACCGGCTGCGATTTACCGAAGGGCGCTCGGTTTTTCGGACCGACCTGTTTTGATTAACCCACGGACGCTCTGCTTTACGGGCAGGGCGGCTGCTTTTAATATTTCCCTGGTTTTCAGAACGACTGCTTCTCCTGGAACGCACGGTTGACTCACGCGGGGTTCGGGTCGTTTTTTCG
>JBMCIT010000312.1:0-2502 GCA_048616715.1 Tangfeifania sp.
AAAATGAAGAGGATGGAAAAGCCTGCAATTCCGGCCAGCACGCGAATTTGAGAAGCAGAAAATGCATCGTATTCGCCCATTCCTTTTTTGCTGAGCACCAGGCCGGTGGCCTGCCCGACGGCGCCGCCCAGCGCCAGTAGTATTCCGGGAACGGAATAACTGGATTTCAGCTTCCGGACAATGGAACCATTCATTGTGGTTTTTTCACGTTTCAAAATAACAAGTACAATTCCCGACATGGTAACCACCATTCCCAGCCAGCTTTGCGCATCGAGTACCTCGCCCAGCACCAGCCACCCTACCAGCGCTGCAAACGGCGGGGCCAGCGACATCATGAGCATGGAAATGCGTGCGCCAACCACCACAAACGCCTGAAAAAGCAGCAAGTCGCCAATTACAAACCCCACCAGGCCTGAAACTGCCAGCCACTGCCACTGAAAAAGGGTGGCATCGGCGGGGAAGAAAAAGCCACGGGCAAACCAGCTATAAATACCAATAAAAAAGAACGCCATTACCAAACGGATAAGGTTCACAGCCAGCGAACCCACTTTTTTCCCGGCCGACTCGAAAGCCATGCTGGTAACCGTCCAGAAAACCGCAGTTAATACGCCAGCTATTTCGCCAAAATACTCTTGCATCATGATGGCGGCAAAAGTAGCAATTCCACGAAATAAAAAAGCCCTTCTTCCGAAAGGCTTTTCACTTATATCTTTTTATAAAAATTAATTCACCAGTTCACCAACTGTTTCACGCAATTCACCGGCCCGCTTGTCTTTGGCAACAATGATTCCGTTTTTATCGACAATTAAGCTTGCAGGGATAGAATTTACGGCGTACAACTGAGCCGCAGCATTGTTCCAGTACGATAAATCTGAAACATGCGTCCAGGTCAGGTTGTCATCTTCAATGGCCTGCAGCCAGGCATCTTTTTCACGGTCGAGTGAAACACCGAATACATAAAAACCGTCATCTTTGTAATCGTTGAACACTGCTACCACATTTGGATTTTCGCGGCGGCACGGACCACACCAGGCCGCCCAGAAATCGAGCAGCGTGTATTCGTGTTGTGAATAAACATCAGAAAAAGTTACCGGGTTTCCTTCGGTGTCGTTCATGGTAAAATCGGGTGCTTTCTGCCCCACTGCCACTGTTTTTAGTTTGGCAATCCGCTCTTTCAGCGCCTGAATGGCTGGCAAAGACTCCAGGTCCTCATCCAGGGAATAAACCAATTCTTCCAGTTCTTCCGGTTCAAGGCCATATTGAATGCGCGAAATAAAATAAGGCGTTGCATACGAAGCCGGATTTTCACGCACAAACTCTTCCTGCAACTCAGTAGTACTCTCATACAATGCATTTACTTCCTCCATTAATTCGCTGGCCTTTGCTGTGTCGCCCTGTGCACTGAGTTCGCGTGCCTGCTGGTACAGCGCCATGTATTCTTCGCCTGTTTCCTGAATGCGTTCATTCACACGGGCGTACTCCTCGTGGGTTTGCGAACCGGTAACTTCCGCGCTTGCCAGCGAGTCGACTTTCCCGGAAACAGTGATGTCGGAGTTTTCAACAAAAACCATGGTTTTGGCCCGCTGACCGAGCACCGAAATGTAATGATCTTCAGGATAGTCGACTTCGCCTTTCAGAACAGCAACACCATCAACTATCTCCGCAGTATCTACCGGAATCCAGCTCGATTCACCACGTTTTTCAAGGAGCATCTGACCTTCAGCCCCCTCCAAATCAACTTTTATTTCAAAACCATCTTTCTTCTGCTGATTGCAGGCAAAAAAAACGACAGTTATAATTAGAATCAATAATTTTTTCATTTCCTTTTTACAATTAAATTTAACCTAATAAGAATTGTGGTGCAAGATAGGAAATCATACCCATTATGAAAACATTTTCTGCCGTTGGATATGCTGAAAATGATTATTTTGCAGCGATAAATCAAATATTATGGGCAAAATTTTAATAATAAACAATGCGGAACCCGGGATAATTGAATTTGTTGAGCCGCTGCAAAAAATTGTCGGTCAGGAAGAGATGCCAAACATTACTATTGAATATGCTGCTGCCCCGGAATTCGATTTTACTTTGGTTGATGGAATTCTGTTGTCAGGTTCTCCGCAGGGCGACGATATTGTAGCACACCACCTTCCATACTTTCAGTGGTTAAAAAAAATTGACAAACCGGTGCTGGGAATTTGCGCCGGGCACCACATTGCGGGCTGCCTTTTTGGCTCCGGATTGTTACGCAGCAAAGAACCCGAATCGGGTGATGTTGAAATTGAAATTCTGAAAACCGACCCGCTTTTTTCAGGCATCCCGAAAAAAATAACGGTAAAACAAATGCACAACGATTCCATAACACTCCCTGAAGATTTTGAGCTGCTGGCCACTTCCCTTACCTGCAGAAACCAGTTCATGAAACACAAAACCAAACCGCTTTACACCTGTCAGTTTCACCCGGAGTATTACAACCAGGATTTAATCCGCAATTTTTTGAAG